>CAIKYN010000029.1 GCA_903831635.1 uncultured Spartobacteria bacterium | reverse complement strand
GCGTAAGGAAGAACTCTTCGAGCAGCTCACGGAAGGCCTTGCCAACGTGCTTCTCGGTGAGAAGATCCCGCTCGACGTCGTCAACGGCGAGACTGGTGAGATCATCATCCCTGCCAATCGCAAGATCACCAAGATGCTCCTCCGTAAGCTGGCGGGCGTCTACAATGTGGTTGAGATCGACCCGAGCCCGATCCGCAACAAGATCCGCGAGATCATCGGGCAGTTTGAGCATCGCTTTGCCGACCTCGAGAACGAGAAGGAAGAGAATCTCGGACGTGTCGAGAGCGGTGATGACGTCGATCCCGGCATCATCAAACAGGTCAAGGTATTCATCGCCAGCAAGCGTAAGCTTTCCGTCGGTGACAAGATGGCAGGACGCCACGGTAACAAGGGTGTCGTCGCCAAGATTGTTCCCGAGGAGGACATGCCGTTCCTTTCCGACGGAACTCCCGTCGATATCGTGCTCAATCCGTTGGGCGTGCCTAGCCGCATGAACGTCGGTCAGGTTCTCGAAACCCATTTGGGTGTCGCGGCCAAGGCCCTTGGTTTCAAAGTTGCAACCCCTGTCTTTGACGGAATTCCCGAGACCCGCATCCGCGAGTACCTCAAGGAAGCCGGTCAGAAAGAGGGCTTCTCCTGGATCCAGGAGAATGGTAAGTCCCAGCTCTTTGACGGACGCACCGGCGAGGCATTCGATCAAGAGGTTGTTGTCGGCATCATCTATATGCTGAAGCTCGGACACCTTGTGGCCGACAAGATCCACGCTCGTGCAGTCGGTCCTTACTCCCTGGTCACCCAGCAACCGCTCGGTGGAAAGGCTCAGTACGGAGGACAGCGCTTCGGTGAGATGGAAGTCTGGGCACTCGAAGCCTATGGCGCGGCCTACACGCTTCAGGAACTGCTCACCGTCAAATCCGACGACGTGCAGGGACGTACGCGCATCTACGAGAGCATCGTCAAGGGGGACAACTCCCTGGAGGCCGGTATCCCCGAGTCCTTCAACGTGCTCATCAAGGAAATGCAGGGACTCGGACTCGATGTCCAGGTCGGAGGCAAGGACGAACCCCGTTCCTTCATCGATACAGCTGCTTAACCGAGCAACTAGTCACACGCGAAGCAGATCCACACCACTTACCAAGCCAGCAGCATTCCACTTACTATGAGCGACACAGCACTTGCGGCAGCACCAGACATTCTGACAGATCCCATCAAGGCCTCCTTTGATGAGGTCGGTATCACCGTCGCCAACCCGGACACGATCCGTAGTTGGAGCAAAGGGGAGATCAAGAACCCCGAGACCATCAACTACCGGACCTTCAAGCCCGAGAAGGGTGGTCTCTTTTGTGAGCGTATCTTCGGTCCTACTCGGGACTGGGAGTGCTCCTGCGGTAAGTACAAGCGCATCAAGCACAAGAATGTTGTCTGCGATCGTTGCGGCGTCGAGGTCTGCCTGAGTCGCGTCCGTCGTGAGCGGATGGGTCACATCGATTTGGCCGTGCCGGTTTCCCACATTTGGTTCTACAAGTGCATGCCCTCGCGCATCGGACTCATGCTCGACCTGACCGGCCGTCAACTTGAACGTGTCATCTATTACGAGGATTACATCGTGATCGATCCGGGCAAGACCCCCTTCGAGAAGGGTCAACTGCTCACCGAGAACGAGTATCGCGAGGCTGAGGACCAGTACGGCGAGGACTTCACCGCCGGCATGGGTGCCGAAGCGATCCGCAAACTGCTTGAGAACCTCGATCTGCTCGAGGAGCAGCAGGTGATCGAAAAGCAGATGACCCAGACCAAGAGCAAGCAGATCCGCAAGAAGCTTGCAAAGCGCCTCAAGCTTGTGCAGGGCTTCATGGGATCAAAGACCCGTCCCGAGTGGATGATCCTGAGTGTTCTCCCTGTTATCCCTCCCGACCTCCGTCCTCTTGTTCCTCTTGAGGGTGGACGTTTCGCGACATCGGATCTCAATGATCTCTATCGTCGCGTCATCAACCGTAACAACCGTCTCCGCACCCTTCTCCAGCTGAAGACCCCCGAGGTCATCATCCGCAACGAGAAGCGCATGCTTCAGGAGGCTGTCGATGCCCTTTATGACAATGGTCGTCACGGCCGTGCCGTCACTGGAGCCGCCAATCGTCCTCTCAAATCCCTCAGCGACATGCTCAAGGGTAAGGGTGGTCGCTTCCGTCAGAATCTGCTCGGCAAGCGCGTCGATTACTCTGGTCGTTCGGTCATCGTTATCGGACCCGAGCTCAAGCTCAACCAGTGCGGTCTTCCCAAGAAGATGGCGCTTGTTCTCTTCGAGCCCTTCATCATCCGCCGCCTCAAGGAGCTCGGCTACGTGCATACCGTACGCAGCGCCAAGAAGCTCATCGAGCGCCAGACCCCCGAGGTTTGGGATATTCTGGAAGAGGTCACCAAAGGCCATGCCGTTCTCCTGAACCGTGCACCGACCCTTCACCGTCTCTCGATCCAAGCTTTCGAGCCGATCCTGATCGAAGGCGAGGCAATCCGCGTTCACCCACTCGTTTGTACGGCCTACAACGCCGACTTCGATGGTGACCAGATGGCTGTACACGTTCCTCTCTCTGTTGAGGCACAGCTTGAGGCCCGCACCCTGATGCTGGCTCCGAACAACATCTTTTCGCCTTCCAGCGGCAAGCCAATCACCAACCCTTCGCAGGATATTCCGCTTGGTTGCTATTATCTGACGCAGAATCCCCGCAATGTTGGCGTCAAGGATGCGAAAGCAGCCGAGGTCCGCTTGCCTCTCTTCGCCGAGTCGAGCGAAGTCGAGCTCGCACTCTCCGAAAAGAGCGTCAAGATCCACACCCGTATCAGATTCCAGAATCCTGATCGTGGAACGAAGACGGTCTACGGAAACGAGGAGCTTGCTGTGATCGAGACCACGGTTGGTCGTGTTCTCTTCAATCAGATCTGGCCCAAGGAACTTGGTTTTTACAACAAGGTCGCCGGTAAGAAGCAGCTCTCCGATATTATCTGGCGCTGCTACAAGGCCGTCGGTCAGGCCCGCACCGTCGAGACCCTGGACAAGCTCAAGGAGCTCGGATTCCGCGAGGCTACTCGCGCAGGTGCCTCCATCGGTATCAATGACATGATCATTCCTAAGGAGAAGGCCGTGCTCATCGAGACCGCCCAGAAGCAGATCACCGAAGTCGAGAAGCAGTATCGCCGCGGTATCATCACCGATGGTGAGCGCAAGAACAAGGTGCAGGATATCTGGACCCACACCGGCGAAGAGATCGCCAACGCACTCTTCCGTACACTCGAACACAACGACGGTCGCCGCGAGGCTAATCCCGTGTTCATGATGGTTGACTCCGGAGCCCGAGGCAACCGTACCCAGGTCAAGCAGTTGGCCGGCATGCGTGGTCTGATGGCCAAGCCTTCCGGTGAGATCATCGAGCGTCCGATTCTTTCGAACTTCCGCGAAGGTCTTTCGGTGCTCGAGTACTTCATCTCGACTCACGGAGCCCGTAAGGGACTTGCCGACACCGCGCTCAAGACCGCTGATTCCGGGTATCTCACCCGCAAACTTGTCGATGCAGCCCAAGACGTGATCATCACCAGTGAGGATTGCGGAACGGTGAACGGCATCGTCGTCCGCCCAATCTACGAGGGTGACGAGGAAGTTGTTTCTCTGGCCACGCGCATCATCGGACGAGTCAGTTGCGAGACCGTCAAGGATTCGGTAACCAACACGCCGATCATCAAGGCGAACAACCTCATCGACGAGGAAACCGCCGCCGCCCTCGACAAGGTCGGCCACGAGCAGCTCAAGATCCGCTCCGTCCTCACCTGCGAGAACAAGCGCGGTGTCTGCGCCAAGTGCTACGGTCGCAACCTCTCCACCGGGCTCATGATCGGCCTCGGCGAGGCCGTCGGTATCATTGCGGCCCAGTCGATCGGCGAGCCGGGAACCCAGCTTACCATGCGTACCTTCCACGTCGGTGGAACGGCCAGCCAGACCTTCAAGCAGCCAATCATCAAGGCAAAGAACGACGGTATCGTCCGATACAACGACCTCCGCGCCGTGCAGGCATTGGATGGCACCTTCATCGTGCTCTCCAAGAACGGCACCGTGGGAGTCCATGGAAAGGATGGCCGCGAACTCGAGAGTTACCCTGTGGTCCTCGGTTCCGTGTTCTCTATCGCTGATGGTGGTACCGTCAAGAAGGGTGAAACCTTCGTCCAATGGGATCCCTACAACGTTCCGATCATCACTGAAAAGACCGGTAAGATCGAATTCCGTGACATGATCGCAGGAGTCACCATCCGCAAGGAAGTTGATGACGAAACCGGCGTCATGGGGACCGTTCTTATTGAGCACAAGGATGACCTGCATCCCCAGATTGTCATTGTCGATGACAAGAAGGAGATCCTGGCCAGCTACTCCATTCCTGCCGGCGCTCACCTTGAGGTCAAGGAAGGCGAAAAAGTTCAAGCCGGTCAGCGACTTGCCAAGACTCCTCGTAAGATCGCGAAGACCAAGGACATCACCGGCGGTCTGCCACGTGTTGCCGAACTCTTCGAGGCTCGCCGTCCGAAGGATGCCTGCGAAATTGCACGCATCGACGGTGTCGTTGACATCGGTGGCACGGTCCGGGGTAAGCGCAAGCTCATCGTCCGTGATCCTCAGACAGGATCTGAAGAGGAGCATCTCATCCCTCTTTCCAAGCACATCATCGCCTTCAAGGGTGATTTTGTGAAGAAAGGCCAGCAACTTACCGAAGGGCCTGTGGTTCCCCACGAGATCCTCGATGTCTGCGGACCTCAGGAGCTCCAGGAGCACCTACTCAACGAAGTTCAGGAGGTTTACCGCCTCCAGGGTGTAGAGATCAACGACAAGCACATCGAGATCATCGTCCGTCAGATGCTCCGCAAGGTGAAGATCACCGATCCAGGTGACACCACGTTGCTCTGGGGCGATCAGATTGACCGCCTTGAGTTCGAGGGTGAGAACGAGCGCGTCAGCGCCAAAGGCGGCAAGCCTGCAGAGGCAGCTCCTGTTCTCCTTGGTATCACCAAGGCCTCACTCGAGACCGACAGCTTCATCTCCGCCGCATCCTTCCAGGACACCACCCGTGTCCTCACCGAGGCGGCCACCCTCGGCAAGTCTGACAGGCTCCGCGGATTCAAGGAGAACGTCATCATGGGTCACCTCATTCCTGCGGGAACCGGCTTCAAGTCGAACCGCAATTTTGAACTCGTCCATCTCGGAGAGCCATCCCTGTTTGAGGGTGATGAAGTCGCCGAAGAAGCCACTCTGTAATTAATTAATCAAGTAACAAAGCCCCAAACCACGCATTCCCATGTCCGTAGAAGCAATGACAGAACTCCTTGAAGCCGGTGTCCATTATGGTCACCAGACCAAGCGCTGGAATCCCCGCATGAAGGATTTCATCCTTGAGGAGAAAAACTCAATCCACATCATCGATCTCTCCAAGACGGTCGAGCAACTCGCCAAGGCGGGAGAGTTCCTTTCGGACATCTCAGGTCGTGGAGGGAAGATCCTTTTTGTTGGCTGCAAAAAGCAGGCCCAGGAGGCAGTGAAGGAGGCTGCACAGGCCTGCGGACAGTACTATGTCAACCAGCGTTGGCTCGGTGGCACCCTCACCAACCTCGTTACCATTCGCAAGAGCGTTTCCAAGCTTCGCGACTTCGAGGCCCTCGAGAAGAGCGCCGGCTTCAACAAGATCAACAAAGCAGAGGCATCCGCCCTGCGCCGTGAGGCAAACAGGATCCGTCACAATCTCGAGGGAGTTCTCGATATGGACAAGCAGCCTGACGCCATTGTCATCATCGACACCGTCAAGGAGACGATCGCCGTCGCCGAGGCTCGCCGCCTTGGTATTCCCATCGTCGCCATCGTTGATTCCAACAGCAACCCCGAGGAGATCAACTATCCCATTGCCGGCAACGACGACGCGATCCGTGCAATCCGCATTATTCTTCAGAAACTTGTCGATGTGATCTCCAAGTCCCGTGGTGGCGTCCGTGCATCGGTCCCCACTGAGACCGAAGAGCTTGCAGCCGTTGCTGAATAAGCCCGCGCCGCCCATCGTTTTACCTTCATACCAACCATTCAAAATCATGGCTGATATTAACCCAGCAATCGTCAAAGCTCTTCGCGAGAAAACCAACGCCGGAATGATGGACTGCAAGCGCGCCCTCACCGAGGCGGGCGGCGACATCGAGAAGGCTGAGGCTCTCCTCCGCCAGAAAGGAATCGCCAGTGCCGGCAAGAAGGCCTCACGTCACGCCAAGGAAGGCGCCGTCGTCTCCTTCATCCAACCGAGCGGAAAAGTGGGTGTCCTTGTTGAGATCAACTGCGAGACCGATTTTGTTGCCAAGAACGATATCTTCACCAAATTTGTGAAGGAGGTCAGTGAGGAGATCGCTTCATCCAAAGCAGAGACGGTCGAGAGCCTGCTCGAGTCTCCTGATTCGAAGGGGATCCTCTTTAAGGACGCGATTGCTACGACCATCGCCGCGCTCGGTGAGAATATGGTTGTTCGCCGTTTCGCACGTTTCCAACTCGAGGGAGGCCTTGTTGCTTCCTACATCCACCTTCAGGGCAAGGTGGGCGTCCTTGTTGAGATCGCCTGTGGTAACGAGGCAACGACAAAGAGCGAGAGCTTCCGTGAAATGGTGAAGGATATCACTCTCCAGATCGCCGCCGCGCATCCCACCTGTATCTCCCGCGATCAGGTCGAGCCATCTCTTGTGGCTTCCGAGCGCGAGATTTACAAAGCCCAGGTCGCAGGCAAGCCTGACAATATCGTCGAGAAGATCGTCGACGGAAAGATGGACAAGTTCTATAGCACCACCTGTCTCCTTGAGCAGGCTTGCATCAAGAACCCCGATATCACCGTTAAGGATCTCGTGGCAAGCAAGGAGAAGGAGCTGAGTGACAAGATTGTCATCAGCAAATTTGTCCGCTATGCCTTGGGCGAAGAGTCCGGCGAGGCCCCTGTCGAAGAAGCGGCCTAATTAGTCTCATAAAGACACCTTTTGATTCCCTACGGGGGATCACCCTCATATGACACTTGCAAGCCTCCTCTCCGAGGACTTGATCATCCCCAAGATGGTCGCCACCGATCGGTGGCAGGCCATCGAGGAGATTGTTAATCGACTTGTTGAGGAGGGGCAGCTCGATGTCTCGCATAGGGAGGAAGCGATTGAATCCCTGCGTCATCGCGAGGAGACGATGAGTACTGGGATCGGCTTCGGGATCGCCATCCCTCATGCCAGTTGCGATGCGGTCCAGCAGGTAACCGCATGCTTCGGTCGCTCCAAGACAGGAATCGATTTCGAGTCACTCGACGGGAAGCCTGTTCATTTCATCGTCCTCTTCCTGGTACCAAAAGATCAATTTCAGACCCATCTCAGGACATTGGCTGCGATTGCGAAGTTCCTGAACGATCCCGCCGTGCGTACAGAACTTGGCGGAGCAAGCGATGCAAAATCGATTCTCGAGGTCTTCAGTCGGAAGCGTACTTAAGCCAAGGCTTAAGTACGACTACTAGCCGTTACACTGTAAGGCTAATAGGGCTGAGTCATTTTGAGGCTTAGATAGTATTTAACTAAAAGACCAAGAGCCTACGTATGAGTTCCCTACTCTCCACGCTCACTTCACGCTTGGCAGTTACTCTCGGTATAGCCGGGATTGATGAGTCACTTGCAGTGGTGACCCCCTCGGCCGATCCACGGTTCGGCGATTTTCAGACCAATGCAGCCATGGTCGCCGCGAAGGCATTGAAGAAAAATCCGCGTGAGGTTGCCTCATCAATCCTCGAACATCTCAAGGTAGGGGATCTCTGCGAAGTTCCTTCGGTGGCAGGAGCGGGATTCATCAATTTCAAGGTCCGGGAGAGCGCTCTCTCCGATGCGCTCAATGTCATCAGGAACGACATGCATCTCGGCGTGGTATCAGTTGAGAAGCCGAAGACCATTATCATCGATTTCAGCTCCCCGAATGTTGCCAAGCCGATGCATGTCGGCCATATCCGAAGCACGATTCTGGGTGACTCCCTTGCGCGAATCGCCCGTCATCTCGGTCACCACGTCATCACCGACAACCATATCGGTGACTGGGGCACTCAGTTCGGGAAGGTCATCTACGGCTGGAAGCACCTCCTCAATAGGGAGTCGCTCGAGCAGGCCCCGATTGCCGAACTTGTTCGTCTCTATCGCGAAGTCAATGCACTGGAGGAGAATGATTCGGCCCTGAAGGAGACGGTTCGCCATGAGTTGGTGAAACTCCAGCAGGGGGATGCAGAGAATCTCGAGATCTGGAAACAAGCTGTCGCTCTCTCCTGGAGGGAATTTGAGCGTCTCTACGGGCTGCTCGACATCACCTTCGATGAGCGTCTTGGTGAGAGCTTTTACAACGATGCCTTGGGACCACTGGTGGAGCGGTTGCTCGCCGAGAAGATCGCTCAACTCAGCGAGGGAGCCGTCTGCATCTTCTTCCCCGAGCTTCATGCCATGGAGGAGAAGCCTTGCCTGATACGCAAAAGCGATGGCGGCTTCCTCTACGCCACCACCGATTTGGCTACTCTTGAGTATCGTGAGCAGCGATGGAAGCCCGATGCCGTCTGGTATGTCACGGGAGCTCCGCAGCAACTCCACTTCGAGCAGGTCTTTGCCGCTGGGCGCAAGATGGGGATCAAGACCGAACTACGTCACATCGCTTTCGGTAGCATCCTCGGGGAGGACCGCAAGATGATGAAGACCCGTTCAGGAGAGAATGTCGAACTGGGAGGCCTTCTCAATGAGGCGATCGAGCGGGCCCTCGCCGTCGTCGCTGAGAAGAATCCGGATCTACCGAAGACCGATCAGGAGGAGATCGCTCGCCTAATTGGCCTCGGCGCCGTGAAGTATGCCGACCTGATGCAGCACCGGCTCACCGACTACGTCTTCTCTTGGGAGAAGATGCTCTCCTTCCAGGGGAATACCGCTCCCTATTTGCAGAATGCATATGTGCGCATCCGGTCCATCTTCCGGAAGGCTGAGAGTGAAGGTATGGGTGACGCGATTGCGACAGCCTCATCTTCGATCACGATTTCTGATCCTGCCGAGCGAGCTCTCGCCCTGCAGATTCTCAAGTTTGGTGAGGTCCTGCATGCTGTTCTTGAGGATCAGCGTCCGAATCTCCTCTGCCTTTACCTCTACGAGTTAGCTGACTCATTCCACCGTTTCTACGAGGCCTGCCCGATCCTGAAGTCCGAGGGTGATGTTCGTTCTTCAAGACTCGCTTTGGCCAAAGTCACCTCCGAGGTGCTGAAGACTGGTCTTTCCCTCCTCGGAATCGGTGTTCCCGAGCGGATGTAAAAAAGGACAACCAAAGAGCTTCTTAAGGATTTTTTAACGCTTCAACGGATTCGCCAAAGCGTTATGATGACAGGATTCATGGCACAAGCCGGTCTTTTCATCACATTCGAGGGGTCGGAGGGGTGTGGCAAATCCACCCAGATTCGCCGTTTGGCTGAGTTCCTGCTCTCCCTGGAGCGTGAGGTGGTTGTCCTGAGGGAGCCGGGTGCCACCCCCATCGGGGAGTCGATCCGAAATCTCCTTCAGTACGACGCCTCGGCATCAGCGATGACTCCCGAGGCTGAGTTGCTTCTCTTTGCTGCCAGTCGCGCCCAGTTGGTGAGGGAAATTATTCGACCGGCCCTTGCCCGCAGAGCAGTTGTTCTTTGTGATCGATTCCTCGATTCCACGACGGTGTATCAGGGGGTTGCAAGGGCTTTGGATTCTGGTGAGGTATCTAGGATTAATGACTTCGCTGTGGGTGGGACGATTCCTGATCTGACTCTGCTGCTGGACTTGGATGCTTCGGAGGGGCGTCGTCGAGCTGCCACGAGGAAAGGGCCAGCCGACCGCATGGAGCAGGAGGGAGAGTCATTTTACGAGGATGTGCGTCAGGGCTACCTCAAGCTGGCTACCGAACATCCAG
>CAIKYN010000028.1 GCA_903831635.1 uncultured Spartobacteria bacterium | reverse complement strand
TTGGGACATGGTTTGCATCCAGCGCAAGGACTACGGTGGAGGCGAGGTCTGGTTCGACGGCAAACTGATCCGCAAGGATGGGCTCTTCATCCCACCGGCACTGCAGGCACTGAATCCGGATCGTTTGCTTGGCAAAAAAGTCGCTGCCCGCAGGCGCTAGCTCCCAAGCCCCATTAACTCCCCCGCATGATTGGCAACTATATCCGGGAGACCGTTCGGAAGTTTCACGAACTCCTTGACGCCAAAGATGCCCCCCACTCGGTGGCTGGCGGAACGGCGATCGGTGTCTTCTTTGGGTTTTTACCCATCTTCGGGCTCAAGACACTCAGCGCCATGGGGGTCTCTTGGATGACTCGGTGCAGCGTGGTGGCGTCGGTGATCGGGGTTTCCGTTCACGATTTACTCCTGCCCGTTTGGCCCCTGATTCTTCGGTGGCAGTTCCAGATCGGATTCTGGCTCTTGAGTCACCCCCATCATTTTGCGCCGAAGCTCTCGCGTGAGGATTTCAAACTTTCGGAGATTTTTCAGTGGGACAGTTTTATCGATATCGGTCTTCCCACTGCCCTTGGTGGAGTCATTGTTGCACTCCCGGTGTCCGCGCTCTCCTATCTCGTGATACTTTCCATTATGCGCTTCCGGCAGGCTCGCAAGGCCAAAGTGGAAGCCGAAAAGGAATCATTTGGCTCTTCGACGGATAAAGCCTGGGAGCAGCCCTGACACTCTCCCCTTTAGTTCACGACTTCCGGTTATTCTTCCTCCTCCTTAGTCCAGTCGGTTGATTCAATAGCCCGGTAGTCCCGGTGCCAGATGCTCTCCTGAAAGCGGGTGATGGTCGTATCCTCCTCGCGATCATCATCGCCCACGTAGCTGGCCACCTGCTGGCCGCATTGCAACCAGTAGAAGATCAGGAGTACGACCATCCATCTCCTGTGGCGCCAGAGAGCAAGGGTGAGACCGGGAATCAGAATCACGTACCAATTCATCACCCAGGCCATGCTCTTGATCATCACCCAGAAGGCGATGCTCGGTAGAGCCTGAGGCACTCTGCGCGGAAAGGATCCCCTCGTGAGGAAGAATCCAAGAATGATGAGAGGCATGGTGGTTACTACCTCGTTCCACACCAGGCGAAGCCTGGAGATGTCTTCAAAGTGATCGAGTACTCCTTTCTTCCAGAAAAAGGGCCAGTAGAAGGGATTGAGCAGGTTCTCCTGATTCTGAAGGGGAAGGAGCCAGAGATCATGTCTCCAGAGATAAAATGGAATGAAGGGAAGAAAGGCTCCGACAAAGCCACCAAGAAAGCCAAAGATAGCCCTGCGAGGCTGCAGGTGACGTCTGAGAAAAATCTCGTAGAGCAGGTAAGGGGCAATCAGTAGCGCGAGTTGCTTGGTCTGGAGAGCCAGCATGAAGGAGGCTCCGGTCCAGACCCATCGACCGTTCCGCGCAGAGAGCACTGCAAGGACTACGAAGAAGGTCACCATGCTCTCGTATTGCCCTTCATGGGAGGTATACCAAATGGTCACTGGTGCAGAGAAAACAAGGAGCCCGGCCCACCAGGAGGTAGCCCTCCCGATCAGGTAAGCTGATCCTAGATCAAAGAGGGTGAGGGAAAGCTTTACCCAAAAGAGACCCACTCCAAACCCTCCGAAAATCGCAAAGAAGAGCAAGGCGAGCGGGGGATAGATATAGCCAACTTCTGTCCAGAACTGGCACCAAAACTCATGTGGGAACTGCCAGGGTTTCAGCCAGTAGAAGGCGCTGGGGTTATCCCAGAAATGGGCGGTGAATCCCAGATGTCGATAGAGATCTGAGGAGTCATCAGGTGCCTGTGCACAGTACGCAAGACGAATCACCAGGGTCACTGCGAAGGCGACGATAAAAAATACACGCGCCCACCCGGAAAGCCTCCGGCGAACCAGAAGAGCCGCGATGCTCATGAACGGAGAAGATTGGTAGTCACGGAAGGGTGAGTGTCATGAGATACCATAAAAGAGGCTTTGAAGGATGCTATCTGATTCGGCGCTTCCCAATGCCAGCGGGAAAAGCCTATATTCTCACCCCCAATCTCTATGGCGGATCCTATTCTTACTTTTGGCCTTCCTTCCGGCAGTCTCATGGAAGCGACCCTTGCTCTCTTCAAGCGAGCTGGCTTTTCTATCTCTGGAACCAGCAGATCGTATCGTCCTCTGGTGGATGATCCCGAACTGCGCCTTCGCATGCTCCGTGCTCAGGAGATCAGCCGCTACGTCGAGGGTGGATTCCTGGATTGCGGGATCACCGGCCGCGACTGGGTCGAGGAGAACGGTTCCGACGTCGAGGTGCTCGCCGAGCTTCCCTACAGCAAGGCCACGGCCAATCCGACCCGCTGGGTCATCGCCGTTCCCGAGGATTCCCCATACCAGTCCGTAAAGGATCTCGAGGGTAAGCGCATCGCCACCGAGGCGGTCGGCCTCACTCGCCGCTACTTTGAGAGTCATGGAGTGAATGCAGAGCTGGAATTCTCGTGGGGCGCCACCGAGGTGAAGGTTCCTGACCTGGTCGATGCGATCGTCGATATCACAGAGACCGGTTCTTCGTTGCGTGCCAACAAG
>CAIKYN010000027.1 GCA_903831635.1 uncultured Spartobacteria bacterium | reverse complement strand
TCTTCAGGTTACCAAAGGCACCTTCACCCCCAAACGTCATGTCGCGCTTGAGAACGTCGGTCTCTACTGGCACTTCGTCGACGTCGTCTGGGTCTTCCTCTACACGATCCTCTATTTAGTCTGACCCACGGTTGATCAGAACCCCATTGTGAGTACTCCTTCGCATGATTCGGGCGCCCCGAAACGGCTCCCCTTCATGGCATGGGTCATCGCATTTTTGGTGGCGATCGTCCTGATCGCGGGAGCTGGCAAGCTCTTCCGAGGTTCCGAGCACCGAGGCTACGAGGTGTCTCCTCCGATCGCTACGGTTCCCGATTTCCATTTCACCACCCAGGATGGAAAGGCTCTCACGCGAGCTGACCTGCTAGGAAAGGTCTGGGTGATCGATTTCTTCTTCACCCGCTGTCCCGGGCCTTGCCCAATGATGAACTCAAAGCTGGCCGAGATCTCCAAAGAATTGAAAAAGGCGAAAGACGTACGCCTTGTTTCCCTCTCGATCGATCCGGAGCATGATAATCCGGAGGTGCTTAAGGAGTACGCGTCGCATTTTGGGGCTGATCCCGATCGATGGATCTTTCTTACTGGACCTCAGAAAGAAGTTGAGGAGTTCACCACCAAGGGAATGCTCCAGGCTCTCTCCAATGCCGATCCAACGGCGCCGGTTCATTCGACCCGATTCTTGGTAATTGACCGTCAGGGGGAGATCCGTATGGCTCGCAAGCTCGATGAACCGGAGTTAGTCCAGAAGCTTTTGATCGACATCGGGAATCTCTTGAGGGAACCTTATAGTAAGTCCACGACCCCATGAAGCTTCTCACCATCCTTCCGGTCTTGATCTTGTCACTGGCTAATGCCACGGCCTGTCCTGACTGCGCCCTTAAGGGAACGGGGGGGCAGATCGAGCCACAGACCGTAGTCTCGAAGTTGGCTTTCTCCTCCAGCACTCTCTTCATGATCGGCATTGTTTTTGCGGTGGTCGGTTTTATGACCTGGATCATGGTGAAAACCTGCCGCGAAATCGGTCGGGAACGCGCCCTCTCCTCCTCACTAGAGGCCTAAGGCCTCAGGCGAGAAGGCGTCCCCTGAAAGCATGACCGTTCACGATCTTCCCAAAGTCGACGCGACTCTCAACGCGATCAGCACGTTCTTGATCATCCTTGGATGGATCATGATCCGGACAGAACATAAGAGGGCGCATGCTCTTTGTATGGTTTCGGCGATCGTGGCCTCGGCGCTCTTCCTTGGCTGCTATCTCTACTATCACTTCCATGTCGGTCATGTCCCCTTCACCCATCAAGGGTGGCCTCGCACGCTCTATTTTTTCATTCTTTTCACCCATCTTCCGCTGGCTCTGACAATCGTTCCCCTGATCGCACTGACGATCACTCCCGCATTGCAGCAGCGCTTTGATGCTCACAAAAAGATAGCACGCTGGACCCTACCGATCTGGCTCTATGTTTCGGTCACCGGTGTGCTGGTCTACATGATGCTCTACGTATGGTTTCCCTCCGCGAAGATCTGACCGGAACGAATCCTCCCCCGCCCGGTTCGGGGATCGAGCGGACAGGCATGCTTGATGCATTTGCCCATGACACCCGTGAGGATGTCCTGGTCCTTGCGATGTTCGAGACACGACCCTGGGACCTTGGAGAGCGCCAACTCTTTCAACTCCAGGAGAAACTCAATGCCTATGTCTCCTTCATTCTTGATGGCGAGATGAAGGAGAACTTTCCCCATCTTCTTGGCAAATCCGTGCGTATCGAACTTCGTACTTCCCACGAACCCTCCGAACGGGCGCTGGGATTCCTAGGTCGCGCCCGCGACCAACTGGCTCTTCAACAGATCAGTCTTGAGGTCGTCGTCATCGGCGAAGTGAGCGGTGATCAAGCTAGCCAGGGTGGTTGCTGTGGCGGAACCTCCTCGGGTGGCGGTGGTTGCTGCGG
>CAIKYN010000026.1 GCA_903831635.1 uncultured Spartobacteria bacterium | reverse complement strand
GCTTACGGTCAACACCAACTTCTACAATTACCTTCTCTCCCTTGTGATGTTCCTTGGGCGCTTTGTGGTAATCATCCCCTGTCTGGCGATCGCTGGAAGCATGGCCGCCAAGAAGACGGCCCCGGCTGGCGCGGGAACCTTTCCCACGACAGGCCCGGTCTTCGTGGCACTGCTCATCAGCGTTCTCGTTATCATTGTGGCTCTCACATTCTTTCCGGTTCTCTGCTTGGGACCCATCGTCGAGCAATTGCTGATGAATGCCGGCCGATCCTTCTGATCCCAATCCATCACATTTTTCCAGTACTCACATGAGCTCTAAAACTACTTCATCCATCTTTGATGCCTCGCTGCTCGTTCCCGCGGTGGGAGAATCCTTCCGAAAATTCGATCCCCGCGTCCAATGGAAGAACCCCGTCATGTTCGTGGTCTTTCTTGGATCCATCATCTCCACGGTCATCACCGCCTCTCACTTCACCGGGTTTCTTCTGCAACTCTCGCTCTGGCTCTGGTTTACCGTTCTTTTTGCTAATTTTGCAGAGGCGCTGGCCGAGGGGCGTGGCAAGGCTCAGGCTGCCTCCCTAAGGGCGGCCAGGACACAGTCCTTTGCACGCCGACTCAAGGGAAGCCAGGAGGAGAAGATCCCCGCAACGGAACTCAAGGTGGAAGATCTGGTGGTCTGCGAAACCGGCGATGTCATTCCTGGAGACGGCGAAGTTGTGGAGGGCATCTCCAGCGTTGATGAATCTGCAATCACGGGTGAGTCCGCCCCTGTGATCCGAGAGAGTGGAGGCGATCGCAGTGCCGTGACAGGTGGCACCCGCGTCATCTCCGACCGGATCGTGATCCGTATCACTTCGGAGCAGGGAAATACCTTTATCGATCGCATGATCTCCATGGTTGAGGGAGCGCGACGCCAGAAAACACCCAATGAAATCGCCCTGGGCATCCTTCTGGTAAGCCTGACAGTCCTCTTCCTGCTTGCCGTGGCGACACTTCCCTCCTTCGCCCACTACAGCGAATCGGCTGCTTCCCAGCAAAATGCCGTCGATGTCTCCCTGCCGGTCCTGATCGCCCTGCTTGTCTGCCTCATTCCCACCACGATAGGTGGTCTACTAAGCGCCATTGGCATCAGCGGTATCGATCGTCTCGTACGCCGCAATGTGCTGGCAACCAGCGGAAGGGCTGTTGAAGCGGCCGGTGACATCGATGTCCTGCTGCTGGACAAGACCGGAACCATCACCCTCGGCAACCGGATGGCTTCAGATTTCGTCCCTGCTCCAAACATCACCACCGAGCAGCTCGCCTCCGGTGCCCAGCTTGCCTCACTGGCCGACGAAACTCCGGAAGGGCGCTCCATCGTCGTGCTGGCTAAGGAAAAATTCGGTATCCGCGTCAGGGAACTGACTCATCCCGCAGCACGTTTCGTCCCCTTCACTGCTCAGACACGAATGAGCGGCGTCGATTTCCTAGAGGGTGAAATCGTTACCCGCTCCATCCGCAAGGGAGCAGCCGAAAGCATCAGGAACCTGGTCGAATCCCAAGGAGGGATCTATCATCCCGAGGTTTCTGCGTCTGTTGATGAGATCTCACGTGCAGGAGGCACTCCGTTGGTCGTTGCGGAAGGTCGTGAAGTACTCGGCGTGATCCACCTGAAGGATGTCGTGAAAATGGGAATCAAGGAGCGGTTTGCACAATTACGCCAGATGGGGATCCGCACGGTAATGATCACCGGTGACAATCCCCTGACCGCTGCCGCCATTGCAGCCGAGGCAGGTGTTGATGACTTCATGGCACAGGCAACCCCCGAACAGAAGCTCCAGAGGATACGTCAGGAACAATCCGAGGGCAGGCTCGTTGCCATGACCGGTGACGGCACCAATGATGCTCCGGCACTCGCTCAAGCCGATGTCGGCGTCGCCATGAATACCGGTACGCAGGCAGCCCGTGAGGCCGGCAACATGGTCGATCTTGACAGCAATCCAACGAAGCTCATTGAGATCGTGGAAATCGGCAAGCAGCTCCTCATGACCCGCGGTGCGCTGACAACCTTCAGTATCGCCAATGACGTGGCGAAGTACTTTGCGATTCTGCCTGCGATGTTCGGCCTTCTTTATGCTGTCTCGGGAAGTGCTCACGGCCCACTGGAAGCACTTAACGTGATGCATCTTCACTCCCCCTCGAGCGCCATCCTGAGCGCCGTGATTTTCAATGCGCTCATCATCATCGCCTTGGTCCCGCTGGCACTCAAGGGAGTCAGCTACCGCCCGCTTGGTGCCGCCCAGGTCCTGACGAACAATGTGCTGATCTATGGTGTGGGCGGAATCATCGCCCCGTTTGCCGGAATCAAGCTGATCGATCTTGCGCTCGTCAGCATGCACCTCGTCTGACGCATCAGCCAACACTGCCACGCATCCTTTAAATTCAATGAAAACTCTCGTCCAATCCATCCTGATGCTTGTCCTCATGACACTGCTCACCGGCATCATCTATCCCATCGTGGTCACCGACCTCTCCAGGATCTTCTTTCCGGAACAAGCCACCGGATCACTCATCAAGGAGGGTGATCGTATTCTCGGCTCGAAGTTGATTGCACAAAAATTCGAGGAACCCGAATTCTTCTGGCCCCGCCCCTCTGCATGCGACTATGCGACACTACCCAGCGGAGCCTCGAACCTCGGCCCAACAAGCGCTGCCTTGGCCAAGGCGATTTCAGACAGAAGGAAAACCTTCGATGGACAAGCACCCGGCGATCTCCTCACGACAAGCGGCAGCGGCCTGGATCCTGATATCAGTCCCGAAGCCGCCCTTTTTCAGGTCAGTCGCGTTGCCACAGCGCGACATCTCGATCAGGAAAAGGTTCGGGCGCTCGTCCTGGATCATGTATCCGGACCACAGTTCGGGACGCTGGGCCAGGCCCGAGTGAACGTTTTGGCTCTTAATCTGGATCTCGTCCGCCTAAAATGAAGGGGTGAAAGAGCTGGCACGCCCGGATCCCGACGCGCTGCTCGCGGGAATTTCCCGAAACGAGGCAAAAGAGCGGAGGGGAAAACTGAAGGTTTTCTTCGGTATGGCACCCGGCGTAGGGAAAACCTACGCCATGCTTCAGGATGCCCATCAGCGTGTCGAAGAGGGAGTCGATGTCGTCGCCGGTGTGGTGGAGACCCATGGCCGTGCCGAGACACTCGAGATGCTGGAAGGACTAAGCATCCTTCCTAAACGTCAGATCGACTACCGGGGAGTGAAGTTGGAGGAGATGGATCTCGACGCCATCATCGCCCGCAAACCTCAGCTCGTTCTTGTCGACGAACTGGCCCATACCAACGTGGAGGGATCGCGCCATCCGAAACGTTATCAGGATGTCCTGGAGCTCCTTGATTTAGGTATCGATGTTTCGACGACATTGAACGTCCAGCATGTCGAGAGCCGCTCTGATTCCGTTCATCAGATCACCGGGGTACCGGTCCATGAAACCGTCCCCGATTCCGTTTTCGACCTTGCCGATGAAATCCAGCTGATCGACTTACCACCCGAACAGTTGTTGGAGCGGTTGGCCGAAGGGAAGGTCTATCTTGGTGATCGCGCAAAAGCAGCCACGCTGAACTTCTTCAAGGGGGACAACCTAACTGCGCTTCGAGAACTCTCGCTCAGGGTCACAGCCGAACGGGTAGACCAGGAACTCCGTGAAATCAGGCAGGGCAGAGCCAACACTCCGATCTGGAGGTCGAGCGAGAAGTTCATGGTGGCGGTGGGGCCAAGCCCCTTTTCCATTCAACTCGTGCGGCAGACCCGTCGACTTGCCTATGCACAAGATGCCCCTTGGATCGCGGTCAGCATTTTGGGAAAGAACGACCTCTCGGAGCAGGCACAGCAGCAGCTCGATAAAAACCTCTCGGCAGCCCGGGAGCTGGGTGCCGAGGTCATTCTGGTACGGGATGAAAACACGGCCGATGCGCTCGTCCGCATCGCCCAACAGAACAATGTCACCCAAATCGTGCTGGGTCAGAGCCATCATCATCTTTTTTTTCGCTGGTTGACCGGCGGAACGCTTATCGATCAGCTGATCGCTAGGGATGATCGGCTGCATCTCTATGTGGTTCCATCGCTTCGCCCCCAAAAGCGCAAGATCTGGAGTTCCTGGCAATTCAACTCCTTTTCCAGGATCCATGAATACCTTATCTCCTGCGGAGTGGTGGCAACACTCACCGCCGTCGCGTTTTTGGTGGTGGATATCTGTGGTTACCGCTCGATCGCCTTGATTTATCTGCTGGGTGTGATCCTCCAAGGCCTTTTTGTCGGCAGGGGCCCCGTGCTGTTGGCCGCTATCCTCAGCGGAATCTGCTGGGACTACCTCTTTATCCCTCCGATCTTTACGTTTGTCGTCGGAAAGTTTGAGGACGGTTTCATGCTTGGCATCTTTCTCATGGTGGCCTTCGTTACCGGACAGCTGACCTCACGGATCAGAACCAAGGAGCGCGACGAGCGCCGGCGCGAGCAGCGGGCCCAAGCTCTATACCAGCTTGTACGGAGTATTGCCATCTCCTCCACTACGACGGAACTACTTGAAAGCGCCGTGACTAAGATCGCCGAGGTTTTCCGATGCCGCACGGCATTCATCGTCACGACTTCCGAAGGGAAACTAAGCCTAGCCGCCCACCCATCAAGCACCCTTGAGCTGGATGATAAAGAATATGGGGTAGCATCTTGGGCCTTTGCCAACCGTCGTACGGCTGGGAAATTCACCGATTCACTACCCTCGGCAAAAGCTTTCTATATGCCTCTGGCCACTGGTGAACGAGTCGTCGGAGTGATGTGCGTCTCACCCAGCCATGAGGAGACCTTCTCACTCGACCAACGGGATCTCTTGGAATCCTTTGCGCAACAATTAGCCATCGTTCTGGAGAACGAGCAGCTTAGAGCCCGCTCAACGACAGCACAGGTCTGGGAAAAAACAAGTGCCTTGCAGCGCACGCTCCTGAATTCGATCTCTCACGAATTAAGAACGCCATTGTCAGCTATTCAGGCCGCCTGCGATGAACTCCGCACCATGGAGCAGAACGAAAAACAGGTGCACCTGCTCGCGGAGGTGAGCGAAGCATTGGACCGTCTCAAGCGCTTGGTGAAGAACCTGCTCGACAGTGCACGACTCGAATCCACGCAACTCACGTTAAAACGTGAATGGGGAGAGGTTCAGGAGCTTGTCACGGAGGCGGTGGCGCTAGCGACCCCTCTACTCAAAGAGGATCAGTTGACAGTCATCCTGCCGGACAATCTTCCATTGGTGCATGCCGACTTCGGATTACTTGGGCAGGCACTGGCCAACTTGCTTCACAACGCTGCCATTCATACCCCGGAGAGAACCCCGATTACGCTTTCGGCCTATCTAACAAACGAGACCCTTGTCGTTCTTGTTGCTGATGAGGGGCCTGGCATTCCCGCCGCGGAACTTCCGCATCTCTTCGAAAAGTTTTACCGCGCAAGCGACGCCCGGCCAGGAGGAACAGGCTTAGGGCTCTCTATTGCGCGCGGATTTATCGAAGCCCATGGGGGAACCTTAGAAGCCTACAATCAACCATCGGGTCAGGGAGTCGTTTTCGTGATAAAGCTTCCGCTTGGAAAAGAAAATTTCCGTAACAACCCCATCTCATGAATCAGCCTGCTCCAACGGCGCTTTTAATCGATGATGAGCCTCAAATCCGCCGTCTTTTGCGCATTAGCCTGGAGGCAGATGGATACCGTATCGTCGATGCGGCAACCGGGGCGGAGGGCCTCAGGGAAGCTGCAGCCCGACATCCCGACATTATTGTATTAGATCTTGGTCTTCCTGATCTTGATGGCATCGACGTGGTCCGGCGTCTACGGGAATGGAGCACAACGCCAGTGCTCATCCTCTCAGCCCGTGACGGCGCCGAGGAGAAAGTCGCCGCGCTCGATGCCGGAGCCGATGACTATGTGACCAAGCCATTCCATACGGATGAATTGCTTGCCCGCCTCAGGGTTGCCTTGCGACACGTACAACGCACTGAAACGGGAACTTTTTTTGAACATGAGGATCTCCGTGTTGATTTTCCAAGCCGAGTAGTTACGTACAGCAAAAAACCGATCGATCTCACGCCCACTGAATACTCCCTTCTGCGCCTTCTGGTTACTCATGCAGGAAAAGTGCTGACACAAGCCCAAATCCTACGCTCTGTTTGGGGACCACAGTGCGAGGAGCAGTCACAGTACCTTAGGGTCCATCTTTCTCACCTCCGCTCCAAGCTGACGAACGCAGGGGCACCTTCCTCTTTAATCAAGACCGAGACCGGTATCGGTTATCGATTCAGGGGTTAGAAGTGCCCCTCAAATCGCGCATTGATAAGTTGCTACTTCAATTTCTGGATGTAACTTGCCCCATCATTCCATGAGGCGCCTTCGGTGAAGGAGATCCAGACGGCGTGGGTGTTGTTGTCGACGGTGACGGCATGGGCCCCTTTGTGCGTCGTCACATCTCCGAGATGCTTTAATTCAGAACCAGAGGCATCCACCACACTCAGAACGCCCAAACCGCTGGCGCAGTAGACGCGCTTGAAGACTGGATCATACGCAATCTGATCGACCCTTGGAGAAACCTTGGCTGAGGAGACCACCTTGCCTGAGCCAAGGTCAATGGACACCAAGGTTCCATCACCACCCACAGAAATCAACCTGTGCCCTTCCGTATCAATCACAAGCCCATGAGGGCTTTTGGCGGGTGCTGTCGGCCAAGAAGTGGTCGATATATTCGAAACAGTGTCGATGACGGCAATATAATCAGCGCTTTTCACATTCGCGTAGACGCGATTGGCCGCCTCATCACAAACCAATGCCTCAGGACCCTCCGCGATCGGGATGGAGGCAACCACCTTCCCGGCATTCACATCGACTACCCAGATTTCAGTGGCGTCGTCATGCCCCACATAGGCAGTGCCATTCTTGGAATTGAAGGTTAGAACATCAGCCTTGCCGGGTAGGGGAATTGAACCAGTGATGGTGAGTTTCTCGGCATCGACGCTCACCACCTTCTGCTGCTTGCTGACAGAGACAATGTAGCGACCTCCCTTGGAGTCTACGGCGACGTCATTCGCCGCCCCTGTGGGAATGGAAGGTAGGAAGTTCTTCGACTTCGTGTCATAGATATCGAGCGTTCCGTTGCCGGGATGCCCCGCCAGGAGACGTCCCCGCTCCTGATCGAACTCAATGAAGTCGGTACCACCCTTGACCCCCGGGACTAGGATCGCCTCCTCCTTGGTGAGGATCGCTTGGTCGGCCGGAACTGCATGGAGAAAACTCAGTCCGAAAAAGCAGGAGTATATGACTAGCCACGGGGTGTTCTTCATAACGCCGCGATACTCCGCTTCGTAGGCCGATCCAGCAAGAAATTGTCTCTATCAAAAAACGCGTGCTTAACCAATCTCCATTAAGCAGTGTTCACTCCATGAGGAGCGAAAAAACGGAGCAAGTGCTAAGCAAGGTGCCGCAAGTCACCCTCGGGTTCTGGGTACTGAAGATCCTTGTCACCACGCTAGGAGAGACCGGGGGAGATGCCCTCTCGATGTCGCTGAATCTCGGTTACCTCCTCAGCACCGGGATCTTTGCAGTGATCTTTGCGATCGCTGTCGCGACCCAGATTCTCGCGAGGAAATTCCATCCTGCAATCTACTGGGTCACCATCATCGCGACGACGACTGTCGGCACCACCTTGGCCGACTTCTGCGACCGGTCTCTTGGAATAGGCTACACGGGAGGATCGGCGCTACTGCTCGGACTCCTGCTTGCCTCCCTCTACGCGTGGAAGAAGACTTTGGGCTCCGTGGCTGTGGAATCAGTCAGCACTCCGAAGGCTGAATTCTTCTACTGGATCACAATCATGTGTTCCCAGACCCTCGGAACGGCTCTGGGGGATTGGAGCTCCGACTCCATGGATCTCGGTTATCTGGGGAGTGCTGCGATTTTCGGCGGCTTGCTGATCCTTGTGGTGATTTTTTATTGGAAGACCGCCATCTCGCGCACTCTGCTTTTCTGGTCGGCCTTCATCCTCACCCGCCCGCTGGGTGCCGTGGTCGGCGACTTCCTCGATAAGCCCCATGACCATGGGGGATTGGCTCTGAGTCG
>CAIKYN010000025.1 GCA_903831635.1 uncultured Spartobacteria bacterium | reverse complement strand
TGTCCTCCGGAGGGTATTGCATCCAAGGCGCTCTTGGAAAAAGCAAAAGCAGATTCGTAGTCCTTGTCAGCTAAGGCAGTGGAGGCCTTTGCCGTTTGAGCTTGGGCCCAATTACTCCTTTCCTGAAGAACACGGATTTCACGCTCGGATTGCCCAATCAGGCCATTCTGTTGCGCATAGGTAATTGAGGTTGAAAGAGTTACCCCTCCCACAAGGAATCTGAAGGCCAGCATAGTGAAAGCTGACACGTCCTGGCGTCTTAAGGAAATATTCTGAGAATGAGTCATTTTTTTGAGGCGAGGGGGATAAAATAAAAGGTTTTCTTAAAGTGAGGGGCTCGCGCTCGGTGCGGCAGAGGAGGATGACTTGATGGTGTAGTTTTTACCACCCTTGTTCAGCAAAATTCCATCTTTTGTAAAATCAACAAGTTTGTAAGTTTCGAGATGTTTTTTATCCAAGCTTCCAAGGTCAAATGATTTGCCTCGCTCCACGGTAATATCTTCTAGAGGCGCTCCAGAGAGTTGGTAATGGAAAGTAACGCTTTCAACAAGTTCAATGGGCGACTTTTTGTATTCTCTGGAGGTGTTTTTCTTTATGAGTGTGTGATGCTCACCCGTGAGAGTATTTTCTAGGACCAGTTCACCAAAGTCGTACTCGGTGTCATTGATGGTCTTTGTCTTGTCGCTGTAGTCCACCATTTTCAGGAAGGGGGCTCCTGGCACCGTTGCTCCTTTCTGGACGATCCGAACCGAATTGTCCGGACGATCTCCCTTTGTCGGGTTGGGGAGCGGTTGGGCAGGACGCAACTGATAGTCGATACTTACTTTGTTGGTGTCGGTCACTCCATTCGCATCGGTAATTGCATTTGTTTCAATTCCCACAAACTCTAGGAGATAGGTGCTCTTACGAATGTCGTTCTCGCCGTAGTTCAACTTGGTGTAGAGCAAGGGGAACTGATCCGCATTATTTGGATCGGTTCCGGCCAGAAACTCCTCACGCACAGTGAAACCCTTGTGTTTGGGGTCACGATCGAGAATGTTAACGTCGGTGTAGTCGAGTTGGTGATCAATGAGCCACTGGTTAGGAACGGGGGGATAGAGCGGCTCATTGCCGACCATCGGGTCGATGAGTTTTCCCTCCTTGAGAAGGTAGGGGCGCGAAACTAGCGGCGATGAGCCATTGTCGCTGGTCTTCCAAAGAATCGGCTGTTTCAGGTGGTTGGCAGCGATCACAGAATTAGAGGAAGCTGTAGGCGCAGGGGTTCTTTGCTGTTTTGAGAGGGAATCGGCGCCTTTTAGGGAGTCTTGAAATCCCATGGCCTGCAAAATGAGAAAGATGGCACTTCCGATGGCAATTAGTGAAGCGATTCCTAGAAGAACCAAATGATTGTAGCGAAGTAGCAGATTCTTCATGGGGCTGTTACTTGTTAGAGGGTTTAGTTTGCAAGTTGGAATCAGCAGCGGTTGTCTGATCGGCGAACTCCAATGCGCTGAGCTTGAGAGAGATGTCGAGAAGTTCCCTGCCCACAATGATGGGAAGTCTCTGGACAGGAGCGGTTCCATCGGGAGTGGGTGGAGCTACAGGAGGTGGAGTATCACGTCTGGGAGGTTCCCCCGA
>CAIKYN010000024.1 GCA_903831635.1 uncultured Spartobacteria bacterium | reverse complement strand
GTGCGCTGAAGCCAACATTGGCGAAGGAGGCATCAGAGATATCATCCTGTCCGATCTGGAGCGTGTCCGTTCCGGCACCGCCAACGATCGTGTCGCCGCTCGTTCCCAGCTGCTGCGAGGCGTTGTTGAGGACGAAGAGATTGCCGCCGGACACTGACGTTCCGGCACTGCCATCAAGATAGTAGCCATTGCTGGAACCACCATCCTGCGTGAAGCTGTCGGATCCCACACCACCGGTCACGGTGGCGATTCCCGAGGAGTCTGCATTGCCACTCAGGGTGACGTCACTCGATCCGGTCATCACCAGCTGAGCGGGTGTGCTGAAGGCAACATTGGCGAAGGAGGCATCCGAGATGTCATCCTGTCCGATCTGGAGCGTGTCCGTTCCGGCACCACCAATGATTGTGTCGGCACCTGCTCCGAGGTCCTGGGAGGCGTTGTTGAGGACGAAGAGATTGCCGCCGGCCACTGACGTTCCGGCACTGCCATCAAGATAGTATCCGTTGGCGGAATTACCATCCTGCGTGAAGCTGTCGGATCCCACACCACCGGTCACAGTAGCAATGCCCGAGTTGTCGGCATTGCCACCCAGCGTCACGTCACTGGAACCAGTCATCTTCAGAACCGAGAGGTTGGTCACATGGGCAAAAGTGGAATCCGCGATGTCATCCTGTCCGATCTGAAGCGTGTCGCCTCCAGCACCTACAAGGGTATCTGCCGATGAGCCGAGCTGAAGAGCGTTATTCAGGTTGAAATAGTTGCTGCTGTTGGCAGATCCATCGACATAGTAGCCGTTCGAAGAGCCCGAATCCTGAGTAAAGGTGACATCAGCTCCACTTCCGATGATCGTGGAGATGCCGGTGTTATCTGCATTGGTGCTTAGATTAATCGAACCGGAAATCTCAAGGACTGATCCGGAGCCGAGTGAAACATTTGCCAGATTGGCATCTGTCACATCCCCTGATCCAATCATGAGCGTATCTCCCGTCGAACCGCCCAGGATCGAGTCATCGTGGGTACCCAGCTGAGAGGTGCTGTCGAGATTGAAACTATTGCCAGATCCAGCCGATCCATCGAGGAAGTAGGCATTGGAAGAACCGCCGTCCTGGCTGATCGTACTGCTTCCGACGCCACCCTGAATCGTGGAGATCCCGGTCATGTCGGCATTGCTGCTGAGAACAACGGCACTGGAGCCGGTCAATGAGAGGATGGAATTGGTTCCAAGCACCACATTGGCAAGTTGATCATCAGTGATGGTACCCGCCGTCGCAATGGAGAGCGTGTCTCCTGTACCAGCGCTACTGATTGTGTCAGCGGCTAGTTGAGCGGCGCTGTTGAGAGCAAAGGTGTTTCCGCTGCCCGCACTACCATCAAGTGTGAATCCCTTGGTGGCTCCTGCAAGTTGCGTAAAGGTCGTGCTGTCGCCGCCGATAATATCAGCGAAGTTAGAGGAATTGGCGCTTGCTCCAAGGACAACGCTATCGTTGCCGTTGCCGGAAGCAAGGGAGAGCACTTCGACCCCATGGACATTGGCCAAATTAGTACTGAATGTGGAATCGGTGACGAGAGTGTCGAGATTGAGGGAAATCGTATCTCCCAAGGCGCCGGCAACCGAGGAGCCGTAAACCGTGTCATTTGCACCCAAAGAGGCATAATCGTATGAGAACAGGTCGGCTGCAGTACTAGGACGGCCATCGATGAGATATCCCTTCGTGCTGCTCGAATCGTGAGTGATTGTGCTGCTGCCGGATCCACCAATCACCTTGGTGATGCCAGTGGCGTCGAATCCCGAACCGAGGGTGATGTCGGCAGCCCCCAAGGAGAGTACGTCCATTCCAGAGACATTCGCAAAGGCAGTATCATCCGCCGAACCGGAGACAATCGCAACAGTGTCGGCACCGGATCCACCCTTGAAAGTGCTGAGACCTAGATTATCGGCAGTGACGATGAATTTCGTACCCGTGTTGACTGATCCGACAATGCTGTCGGATCCGGTGCTGGAGGTGTCGTCGATGATGTGCTGATCCCCATTGAACGCAGCGGCATTCAAGACTTGACCGACGCCTCCAGCGATTTTGATGGTCTTAAAGCCTTCAGCTGCGGCCCCAACTCCAAGAACGGCCGTTCCGCCATTGAGGGAAAGCACCTCGAAGCCCTTAGTCTTGGCGAAGTTGGTGTCAACGATCGCGGCTGCAGGATCAGCGATCACGAGCGTGTCGACGCCTTTTCCTCCATAGAGGGAATCGGCGACAAAAATTGCCTGGGTCGCTACCGAGACCAGATCATTTCCGGATCCACCGATGATTGTCGCGGCCCCGCTAAGGCTGGCGGTCTGATTGATGACATCGCCGTTATTTCCAGCGTAGATCGTTTTGATGCCGGATGCGGCAGCGTTCGCGTTCAGATTCACCGTCGAGGAACTGGTGAGCTGGAGAACCTCGACGCCGCTCACCTTGGCAAAGTCTGAGTCGGCAATCGTTCCGGCCGAGGTCAAGGCCAGGGTATCGGTTCCCGAGCCACCAACGATCGAGTCAGCTCTGAGAGCCGTCGCCGTAACTTCGAAGCTGTCCGCTCCGGCACCGCCATTCAGCGTAAAGACATCGCTAGTTAACTGGGTGAAGGTATCACCGCCGGATCCGCCCAAGACGGTGCTGATACCTGCCGCCTTGAGAGCGGAACCTGCATTGATCTGGCTTGCGCCTGTGAGCGAGAGAACCTCGACTCCGCGAACCCTGGAGAAGGATACGTCATTGAAAATACCTTGCGAGGAAATGACCAAGGTGTCGGTTCCTGCACCACCGGCGATCGAGTCAGCAGCGAGCACGGCCGAGGTGGACTCGAAGAAAGCATTTCCTAAAGTCGAACCGTTGGCAGAACCGCCAATGAGAGTCAGGGCGGTGGTGTCGGCAACGGTATGGGTGATGGAGCCAGTGGCCCCAGCAATGATGGTCGAGAAGCCAGCGGAGCGTGCATTGGCACCGACGGTGAGGCTGTCGCCATTGAGGGCAAGAACGCTCACTCCCTTGACGCGGCTGAAAGCAGTATCGGCGATTGCTGCGGCCTTGGTGTCGTTGAAGGAAAGCGTGTCGACTCCACCGCCACCGATGATCGAGTCATTGGTAGCTGCACTGGTCTTCGTAAGGACGCCGGAAGTGATTGCAATCGAATCATTGCCGGATCCACCGACGATCGTCGTGACATTCGTGTCTCCGGCCGTCTGGGAAATCGTCGCTCCACCGCTGGCTCCGAAGACGCTGGCGATACCAGCTCCCTTGGCCTTGGCGTCAAGGACGACCGAGGAATTGGAACCGAGGACTAGCGCCTGGATGGTCTTGTCGTTGGTGAAGGCCGCATCGGCAACCGATGCCCCGCTGTCAGTCAGGGCTAGAGTATTGACTCCGGCTCCACCGTTAATCGTCTCGCCAGCCTGCGAGAGAATACCGGAACTCATGGAGAAATAATCAGAGCCATTGCCACCAGCCAGAGAAATTGCCGTGAAGGCTGCGGTCTGATTCAGCGTGTCACCGCTAGCACCGGCAGAGACAAGAGAGATTCCGGAGGCTGCGGCGTTGGTTCCGATCGTGACATTCGAGGAACTAGTGAGCGAGAGAGTCCCGATGCCACTGACTTTCGAGAACGCACCGTCGGTCATGGTGCCGGCCGAGGAAAGAGCAAGGGTGTCTTTTCCACCACCACCATAAATCGAGTCGAGGGAGAGCTGAGAAGCGGTGACAGAGAAAAGATCGGTTCCCGCGCCACCCAGGAGTGTGGTGGCCAGCGCGTCGGCCGCAGTCTGAGTCAGCGTGTTTTTCGTGGCACCACCATAAACAGTCGCAATGCCGGCGGCAGCAGCATTGGCACCAAGCACAACCGAAGAAGCGCCTGTGAGTGAGAGAACCTCTACACCACTAACCTTAGCAATGTTGGCATCTGTCAGCGTGGCCGATGCGGCCAATGCTAGCGTGTCCGTTCCGGCTCCGCCAAAGATAGAATCATTACCCAGCAACGTGGAATTGGCGATTGAGAAGAAATCGGCACCCGATCCACCAACGAACGTAGTGGCCAACGTATCACCAGTTGCCTGGGTTAAAGTGCTACCTCCGTTTCCACCAAACACCGTGGAGATTCCTGCCGTCTTTGCATTCGTGGAGAGCGTGACATTGGATCCACCCGTCAACGAAAGAACTTCAATGCCGCTGGTCTTGCTGAAAAGATCATTTGCAGTGGCCACGCCGGTTACAACCAAGGTGTCGGAAGCACCGCCGCCCACCATGGTTCCCCACCCGCCTAGCGAGGAGGCAGAAGCAAGAAAGCGGGCATTAGCAGCCGAGACAAGTGTCGACCCCGAATTGCCGGGCACCAACCAATCACCGGCAACCGCCGCATAAAGACTATCCTTACCCGCACCGGCAATCAGCGTATCACCAGCGACACTTGCAACAAGCGTATCGCCCTTCAAGGCCGTTACCGCTGATGCAAGAGTCGCACTGTGCGCGCTGAGTGAACCCGTACCTTGAAGGGTGGCACTTGTGTAGAGGCTGGAAACCAAAGTGCCGGAGGTGAATGTGCTGAGATCCGTGGTTCCTCCGAGGAGTGTTGATTGGGCGATGGATTGAGCGGACATAGGATTGAGATTTTAGGATTGCTGGGGACTGCAGGTTTTTGTGGTTTTGTGAAGTGACTGACGGTTATTAAAGTTTCTGGAAAATCGATTGCACTTCATCACTTGCCACTCCCGTGGTCAACGTCCCCACTGCAACGATTCCGTAACATTCAAAGCACCGTAAGCTCTACAAAAGGGTCGTTACTGAGAATGAACTTCGCGTGTTGATGTGAGTGTGTGTTCCGGAAAATATTCAGGCCGGCATTTCTGCCGGCCTGAAGAGGGATTGATAGTTATTGTGACGTAATACGTCTCGAGTTTTATTTTAATGAAATTACTCCTCCGTCACTGGATCTCGTGACGTTCAGATCATTTACATTGAGATATCCCTGACCAGCCTTTTGCTGAAGAGTGGCGGAGGGTTGTGAGCCGATAAAGTTGGCAATGGAGGAGGCCACTGTCTTGACGGCAAGCGTTGCCTTTGTTCCGGGCACCAAATAGAGATGCTCATACGTCCAGAAGGAGTAGGCACCATTAATGACGTTATCGTACGAGATCGGAACTCCATTGTTATTCAAAGGCACGACAAGTTGTGCTCCCGAGTTGTTGGTCACACCGACGGTCTGAGCATAGGCATTGTACTGGATCAAATAGTTGGTTGCATATGGTGAATTTGAGCCGTTGACTTGGAGATTTGCGGGAACCGGATTTTTAACAGCGGTAAGCTGCGAACTTGCAGAACTGTATCCACCATTCCCGAGAATCGATGGCACCCCGGCACTGTTGGTTGACGCCGCCTGCAGTGAGAGCGAGACGACTCCTCCATTAGTATTGACTTGGTATTGCACAACATTGCTCGTTGCTGAAGACCCGATCTCCGCAAGGGTTGCCGCGCGGGCTCCTGCATCAATATCACGTCCCACAAGCCACACTCCGGAGTTGGTATCAGCCGCATTGCCGGTCAGGAAGGACAATGGAACGCTTCCTTTCTGGAACAGGTATCTAGCCTGAAGCCATGTAATGTTCTGCGCGCTTACGGGAAGGTTGGAACTTCCACTCCATCCCCAGATTTGGGCTGCGATACCGGTCGTGCTGTTGGTTGGGAGAACTTCCGTGAGAGTTCCATAAGTGACGCCGTTATACGCCCCGTGATGATACCTCGAGGAGAGTTGCCAGACAGGTGAGGTGATAATCAAGGCTTGCTGATTATTCGTGTAGGTTCCCGTAGCATCGGTAAGTAGTCCCGTGGCATCATTGCCAAGGAATGGAATCAGTGCCTGTCCGGCAGCTGAAGCCACGGCAATCTCCGATCCGGTCTGATGGACATTGATGATGTCGATCTTAATGGTGGTCGAGGAGGCCGAACCCGTTGCTGTTTGCCTTTTATAAAGCAGTGCCTTGGCACTCACGGGATTGGTGCTGCCGGTGCTGGCGACCAACGTGTAACCATTGTTCACGGCGTAGTTATCGAGCGCGAGATTGTCCGCAGGCGCGAAAGCCGTAGAACCTGCAACATAGATCACGGGATTAGTGACGTAGGTGGTGGCGCCTGAAGAGACTCCTGCGACTGCAAGGCTCCAAAGAGCGGTAAGGATAATGGATGATTTCGTTTTCATTTTTTGGATTTGGTTTTTGGATTTGGTTTTTAAAGTGTTTGGTTCATTAATACTACTAGATAGGTCGTGTTTGTTTACAAAAAAACGACATCGCAGATCGGAATAAATGGAATTTGTCATGAAAGCCATAGGATTGTTTTTAAGTTATTTGAAGAGGGTGACGAGTTCAATATCTATCACGACCTTTTTGATCGTCAATAAAATTATTGAGATTTTTTTTAGAAGATCACCTTTTGCTCTTTAACCCAGCACGTTACAGGAACATCCCTAAAAGAATAACCGAGCTAGAGTGATGCCTGGGGTTGTGCAGGCGCCGAGGTATCAGCGCTCTCCCCTTCCCCGTCACCACCACCATAGCCCAGAATATCAATGCTGATGACCGATGGAGCCTCATCAGCGGGTGTCTGATTATTGTTCTGAGATGCATTCTGAGCCGCACTGTTGTTAGCCGCAGAGGCCGAAGAGGCTGCAGAAGCTCCACTGACATTCGGGGCCGCAGGAGCTGGAGCAGCCGGAGGAGCTCCGGCAGTGCTACCTGTAGCCGCAATGTTGTCTGCATTAAGAACCTTCGTGGCGGCAAGATTCAGATTTCCGGAAGAACGGATGCCTGCGTCACCCGCATCGATGATTCCGCTGGGTGCAATAAGATCAACATTTCCGGGAGGAATCCCCTCAACAGTTGCAAGCACACCGATACCTCCTCCGGTGGCCAGTCCCGAGAGATCGGTCTTCACGTCCCCGCTCTGCGGATCAATGAGCACTTGTGCCGGTGGGGCTGATGCCACGGTCTTGGCAGCATTTCCGGCGGCTATGTTCCCTTGATCCGACCAAATCATGATATCCCCTCCCCGAAGGGTGAAAATACGCCCATTGCCAAGATTGACATCGCCACTGGCAAAAATATCAACACTGCCTCCGAAAGCGGTAATGATACCTGGAGCATTCAAAGGCACGGAAATCGTGGGAGGCACCAGAGAGATCCCTCCACCGGGAGCAAGCATCATGAGGTCACCACCTTGATACGTCTCGATGTTTCGAGCCCATGTGGTGACATCGCCTTTGCCTCCCACAACTCGGAGCAGGGAAGCAACGGCTTTCTCACCCTCGGAATAACTGCGATAGCTGGGCGAGTCGGGTTTATTGTAGTTTCTTCCTGTATCTCGAAGAACAAGGTAGAAGAGACGAAGTTCAAGCAGACTCTTTTCTTCGGCACTTAGCGTTGTTGAATCCGGAGCGAAACTTTCAGCAGTCAGATGAGCTGGATCGACAGCGCCAGAATAGGTCAGGGAGTCCTTTAACTCGGACAGATACGTGGCACCGTCGCTGCCGGAAAGGATGCTTTTGGAGAATGAATCCAATGCCAAAGAACCAGCGAGTCCCGGATTCAGCGGAAGCATTCCCGAAATTCCGGCAGCCATCACGATGTTTGCTCCCTGATAGGATAGGGCAGGGTTTCTTGCATTGCCAATGCTGGTGACACCATTCCAAATCGTCGGATCTCCATTTGGATTGCCATAGGGATCATGTCCAAGGTCAATCGGACCGCCCGAGAGGATCTCAAGCGTTCCGGGACCGCTGATCTGGATGTCACCGCTCGGGAATCCTGAGTAGGCGTTGGCAAGAAGGGATGAGTTGTATTTGCCTGTGTTGGGATCGATGGTCAGGGAGAGCGCATAAGAGCGCAAAGACGAGTTGATGTTGTACCCATTGATTCCCATCCCCGCGGAGATGATACTGATATCAGCCGGATTAACATTCTGGATGTAGAGACCGGCATCATTGATGGATCCTCCCGCAAAAAGGTCCGCCTGTTTAGCCGAGAAGAGCGTGAGACCGGAGATATCACCTCCGAGAGCACTCAGCACAAGTGGGGTTGAATCCCCGGCGTGAAGCGGAGTTGATCCATGGAGAGCTTCTTTGAATTGGAAGAGAGACTGAGGGCCGAAATAAGAGCCGGTTTCCTGGAAGTGGGAGCCGATGGCACTCACATCGGTTTCACCATCACTGGAATTGGAAACAGGACTGAGGATTCCTGGTATGGAGTTAGGATCGGCATCCGACAGGTTGATCGTGGAGGAGACGTAAATCGGGGCTTTTTGGTAGGAGTCAAAATACCCTGCGCTAGAAAAGCCGTTGATCGAACCCGCCGCCAGAAGGGAGATATTACCGAGAGGGGCCGGGGATGTTGTAACGTTGCCCTGCAGGGTGATGCTACCCGAGACGGCATTGACTGAGAGGGTTGGAGGCATCAACGAAAGCAATGGCCCAAAACTCGCAAGCTGGTCGGTGCCGGTCTCGGCGAGAGCGACCCAAGGTTGGTAGTACGAGAGAATCGTCGGGTCACCGTTATTCAAAAAGCTCTCCATCCAGGCTTGAAGGAGTGGAACCGGTGTTTGGTTTGATGGGGAGGCCACCGCTTCCCTGAGAAGGACATCACCGGAGAGCGACGTCACATTGACCTTGTCAGTGGAGGCATACGTGGAGAAATAACTCTTATACTCGGTGCCATTATTAATTCCTGGAGGTGTCAGGAATACATTGGCAACTGGCCCGAGCAGGATGCTGCCTTGCGCATTGACGGAGAAACTTCCCTTGCCCAGGAATAGTGCGGTGGGCAGCAGCGAGTTGTTGGGATCACTTGCAGGCTGACCGGTGATGGTCGGGAATTGGGGATCACGGCTGGGGTTGGTGATAATCGATCCACCGGCAGAGAGAAGACCGTTGCCTTTTTCTACATAGTAAACGCCAGCATCGATATTCTGTCCCGCAACAACTGAGAGATCTCCTCCACCAAGCTCGACTGAAGCCGAGGCGTTGGGGGCGAGAGGCAATGCCGATCCACTGGTATGTCCCGGCATCCGGAAGCTGGTGGGGATGACGGCGTCAATATTCGAAACATCCCTACCCGCAGCGAGCGTCACATTGCCACCGCCAAGTGCACCGACATCCTCGAAGAAGTTGCTGAAATCAACCCACCATGCCGTCGATGCCACCTCCTTGGAATTCGGCATTGTCTGGAAAAGTCCGGTGGATGAATCATAGGCCCCGCGGCGATAGAGCCAGTTCGAGGGAAGCTCCGCAACCGAGTCTTGGACGGTTTGCAGCGCTGTAGGATTGTCCGCGTTGGAGGGATCCATGAGGAAAATGCCATTAGCGTCGCGTGCGTAGGAGACATGGGCAATGTCCCGACCGGCGGTAAGTGAGACATCACCCCCGCCTGCGGAGAACTGGGCGGGATAGGCAGTGCCGGGGAGATCAAAGGTCCCCCCCATCAACTGGTCGGGCACCAAGGCTCCGGCGGAATAGATCGCAGTCTGATTTCCGCGTAACTGGATATCGCCCGAAGCGGCGATGGTGATGTCCCCAGTGCCGGTACGGAGCACGCTGTATTCATTCTGCGTTGGATCGGAGCTGACATTGCCCAGAAGCACGCTGCCCGTGGGCGAGTTGGCGAAAGTGAGCGGATTGGCGGCGCTGAAGTCAGCCCCTGCGGTGATCCCATAGCTCCAGGATTTCTGCGAAAGCGCGGCTCCATTGAGGGAGAGAAGCGGAAGCAGTGTGGAGCCCTGCAACCCCGACGCCATGGATTGTGAAGAGACGCTATCTCCGAAGCCGTCACTCAGGCTTCCATGCAGAATAATATCCCCTAGAGCCCTCAGTCCCAGAAAACCGGGATCAGTCCCGATTGTTGCTCCCGTTGATTTTCCTGAGGAATCAAGGACGGAGGCGTTGTTTCCATAGCGGGCAAGCGACAGATCCCAAGTATTTCCAAGCACCAGACCACCCTGTGTATTGACAATCTCCTCCCGGGGAATGACCTGGACGGCATAATTACCAGCGAAAGATTTGTTCACACTGGCGGTGAATACGGATGCATTGTTAAGCGCAAGTTGT
>CAIKYN010000023.1 GCA_903831635.1 uncultured Spartobacteria bacterium | reverse complement strand
GCTGAGGGAATCCGGGGATGGTTCAAGCGTATGGGAAGGGCCCTTCACTCCCGAAATTTCCGCCTCTTCTTCCTCGGACAGATCGTTTCCCTCTGCGGTACCTGGATGACGAATATGGCTACCGGATGGCTCGTCTACAGAATAACCGGCTCTTCCCTGATGCTTGGCGTGGTGACCTGCGCGGGACAGATCCCCATGTTTATCCTCGGGCCCTTCTCCGGAATCCTGGTCGACCGGGTGAACAAACAACGCGCCCTTGTCCTGATTCAGTCACTCTCAATGATTCAGTCCTTTGCGCTAGCGGCCATGACCCTCAGCGGTCATGCCTCGGTAACAGGACTCATCATCCTGAATCTGCTGAACGGCATGATCACCGCCTTTGATATTCCGATGAGGCAATCTTTCGTGATCGAAATGATCGAGAACAAGGCGGACATCGGGAATGCCATCGCGTTGAACTCCACGATGTTCAATGCCGCGCGCTTCCTGGGGCCTGCCATCGGAGCCGTGGTTATTGCAGCTTACGGTGAGGGATGGTGCTACTTCATCGATGGCTGCAGCTTCCTCGCTGTGATCGCCGCCTTCCTCGCCATGACGATCAAGCCAGGGGGAACGGTACGTCCTCCCCGTGGAAGCGCCCTCACCGATCTCCTAGAGGGTTGGCATACCGTTTCACGCCCCGGGCCAATTCGCAGCATCATCACACTGCTGGCGATCACCAGTCTATTCGGCACCCCGTACGCAACGCTTGTCCCGCTCTTTGCCGGAAGCATCCTGAAAGGAGGACCACATACCCTCGGACTCCTCATGAGCTCGGCGGGAGCCGGAGCACTCGTTGGTGCCGGCTGGCTCGCTGGACGGAAGAGCGTACGCGGTCTTGGGATTGTGATTCCTGCAGCCGTGACAGTCTTCGCCCTCGGCGTAATTGGATTCGCCCTCTCACGCGTCATCTGGCTCTCGATGCTCTTCCTCTTCGTGGGAGGCGCAGGACTCATGATTCAGATGGCCTCCAGCAATACGATCCTCCAGACGATCGTCGACAACGACAAACGGGGCCGTGTCATGAGCTTCTACATGATGGCCTTCATGGGCACAGCCCCGATCGGCAGCCTGATGTCAGGTTGGATCTCCGAGCATCTCGGTGCTCCCCTCACCCTTGTGATGGGCGGAGCAGCCTGTATCGCCGGGGCAGGAATCTTCTTTTTGGGACTGGAGCAACTTCGTGATGCCATCCGACTGATCTACCGGAGCAAAGGCATCCTTCCAGAGATCGAATCCGGTGAAGAGGCGGCGAGTGAACTTGTGTTTGAAGCCAGAGATTAAAAAAAGGCTGATCCCTCTCGAGATCAGCCTTTTTGAAGTGAATTGAGATGAGCTTAGAAACCCTCTCCTAGAAATATCCTAGGCCCTCGGCTTTAGGATGAGGTTTACATATCGGAGGGCTGCTTCGGTGAGTTGCTTCTCGTCAGAGGCACCATCCACCACAAAGGCGGGCAGATAAGTCATCTTGCACATATTGGCCGTGGCATGAAGCGGACGAAGAATCTCACTCATGGTGAAGTGATTGCTTCCTCCTGCCTGATAGACCTCTTGCCGACCGCCGATACTCGTTGCAATGAGAAGCTCCTTCCCCTGCAGCTTCTTGCCGTGGCTTCCGTAAGCCCATCCGTAAGTCAGCACGTCATCCTGCCACTTCTTCATCAGCGGGGGTGTGGAATACCAGTAGAGCGGAAACTGAAAGACAATACGGTCATGACTCTCCAGCAACACTTGCTCCCTAGGGACATCAATGACCCAGTCAGGATAGGAGGAGTAGAGTTCATGAACCGTGATCTCCGAATGCTTGCGGACCTCCTCGATCAACCGACGGTTGACCCGTGAGGCCTCAATATTGGGATGTGCAAGGATGACAAGCGTCTTCATCGAAAAGCTCGCTTAGGCAAAAGCTTAGGCTTTGCCGCCAAAGGTCACGTAGTCGTCTACATCGAGAAGGTCGAACCAACCGCCGATGTCGTCGCGGTTGGGGGCGATCTTCTTCTGAGCCTCGTGCATATACTCGCGGGTCTCCACGGATGAGGGGACACGGCTCTCCTGCCATGCCGACCAGGACTTGATATCCAACTCGTTTGGACTGGATTTGGAGTTAGCCTTGATCCACTCAAGGATCTCCCCGTCACCCTTACCAGCCTTGAGTTGCTCCAGAAGCTCCTCGGGATTAATGCCTGCGAATTTCAGGAAATGCTCATCGAGGGGACAGTTGTAGTGGTACTCGCCGTTGGTACCGGCGATGGTGGCGCGGCCCTTGTCGAGCATACGGGGAAGGATGACATAGCCGCCGAGGCGGACACGGGGACTGCGGGGAGGACGTTGGGTGAGGTTCATCGTATTGGTCGTTGGTCGTTTGTGGATCGTTATCATGTGCCCATATCAGCCAAAGGTCTAGGGGGATGAGGAGGAGGGGCGTTTAGATTGAAGACTTTTGGACCATAAGGCTTTGAACCGATCCCATGAATAAATCGCTCTGTTCGAAAGACCATGCAGCACCACAATTTGACAATACCTAGCTAACCAGCTAGCTTTTATGTATGGAAATGAGTGGAACACTTCATATCGGAACCTTTGAGGCAAAGAATAAACTCTCATCACTTGTGGATCAGGCTTCCAAGGGAAGTCGGATCTGGATTACCAAGCGGGGGAAACGGGCCGCCCTTTTATCATCGGGAGTCGAGCATCTCGGGAAAACGGACATGGATCTAGTTGCTTCCTTCCGTCAGATTCGTAAGAGATCCCAATCAGGCAAAGATTCACTCAAGTCACTTATTGAGGTGGGACGACGTTGAAACAGGCTGTTGCCGACGCTTCCTTCTGCGGAGCTTGGATCCTGAGTGATGAGATCTCGGATAAGGCAGAACATCTGCTCTCTCAGATCGTCAAGGGATCCGTGGAACTGATGGTTCCGGCGCTTTGGCACTATGAGATGAACAATCTCCTCCGCTCGGCCCACCGTAGAAAAAGGCTCACTGAAGAGGATGCCCGCGAAGCGTTGGAAACGCTCAATCAGGTTCCGCTTTTCAACGAGGATCTTCCAGAAGGGCCTGCAAGAAAAAGAATCCTGCATCTTGCCCTTCAGTTCGATCTCTCCTCCTACGATGCCGCTTACCTGGAATTGGCTGACCGACACAAGATCCCGCTCTACACAGCGGATGCCAGACTCCAAACCGCTGCAAAGCAGTTGGGGCTGCTGGCAAAATAGTTTTAGGGCTATCGATTATCATGGTAATTTAAAAAAATGATTCCCATGGATAAGGAAGGGACTCCACCACATCGTGATGACGAATCATCGCGTGAGATTCCAAAGGATCAATTCTCCGATTCCTCATCCTTCGGGTATGGCTCCGGCCCGTTCACCCGTCCCCTCCCCAGACCGACCGGCTGCTGGGCAGGTTGTATCCGAACTCCCTGCTGCCTCACCAACCGTCCGGATCGAAAAGACCATTCACTGCAGTGAGGTAAAGTTGCCTGAAAAAGCAGACCTTCTGACTACAGGCCTTTTTGCTGTGGGACCTTGACGATCCGGCTTAAGTCGTACCCTTGAGCTGCAGCATGTTGCAGGAGTGTTTGATACGTGCTCTCAGGGAGTGACGGCGTGCGGGCCATGATCCAGATCAGATCACGAGAAGGATAGCCAATCGTCGTCGTGCTGTAATCAGGTGCCAGATCGATGACGAGGTAGGGAGCCTTGAATGGCCAGAGGAACTGGACACCCCACCGGGCATTGGTCTTTGTATCCAGAACGCTTCCGATCGCATGCATCTCCTGGCGCTTT
>CAIKYN010000022.1 GCA_903831635.1 uncultured Spartobacteria bacterium | reverse complement strand
GATAGGTCACTGGTGATGTGATCGCCTCCAACGGCAAGGACTCCACTACAAAGAACCTGACCTGGATAACGGATGACGGTGAAATCGGTCGTGCCTCCACCAAGATCGATCAGAAGAGGTGTGGCGTATTTCTCTCCGTAGAGGACGCCGTGTGTGCAAGCCACGGATGATGGAACAAGGCTCTCAACTTGGAGCTGAAGGGATTCCAGACAATCAAGCGTCCTATGGATCCGGCTACTGGAACCATGGATGAGGTGAAGGTGTACCTCGAGACGACTCCCCTTGATATGATACGGGTTGGTGAAGTCGTGCCCATCGATACTGTAGTGCTGTACTGTTCCATGAATCGGAAGGTGACCACTCGGTAACGCCGACTCATCAATATTCTCTGCTGCGGCTAGCAGATCCTCTCTAATCACTTGATCACGTTCTTTGGGAAGGAAGTATGTCCCTGTCGCGATCATGCTACCCAGATGTGCTCCGGTGATGGAGGCCCAGACACTCCTGATCTCAACATTGGTCTTATTCTCGGCATCAAGTATTGCCGCTCGGATGCACTCGGCGGCTTCAGCAGAATCAACGATCTCGCCCTTGCGAATGCCACGAGCGTGAGCCTCTCCAATACCCAAAAGGTGAAGGGTTCCATCCTTCTGCCGCTCGGAGACTGCCACACAGATCTTGCTCGTCCCGATATCGAGCCCCACATAAAGAGCCCCACCGACTGAAGCATCCCGAAAACGATTCAACGAGGCTGTTCCAAGAGACGATTCACGAGATGGATTACTGAAGCGCTCGGCGCTTTTCATGATCTTTGATATCGCAGATTTCCATTCAGGACTTGCGGAATGGATCTCCCACCCAGGCATCGGAATATGACCATCTCGAACAAGTCGCTCGATCACCGAGGCCACTTCATACCCATCCAATTCACTCTCTGAATCCTGGGCTAAGGATAGGAAGGTGACTTCCTTTTTGAGAAGATGCTGGAGTGCCTCTTTGAGGTTCTTGCACCAGACAGCATCCGGCATTCCGTGTTCCTTGGGGGATCTGATTTGATCAATCCAGAGCTTCATAGTGGTTTGTTAGTTTAAAAATTCTATCTCCTTAAGGACACCGATAGCCACGGTCTTGTTGTATTCGCGGACCAGGCCCGAGAGGCGGAAGAGGTCGATGACCCACCAGATGCCCAAACCACCAAAGGTGATCCAGAAAAGGAGGTTTACCCAAACCTTGCCGACATAGAAGTAGTGCCAGGCAGGGAAGAGCCACCAAAGCAGGAAAGCTACAAATCCTGATTTCTTCTTCTTTTTAAATTCCGTGAGGAACGCCTCCTGGGTCAATGGATCCAGAGAGTCGAGTCTGCGGAGGACGGCCTCAGGAATCTGCCTGCGGATGCTTTCGGGTAATTCAATCATGATGATCGTTCTGCCACAGGATCCGTCGGCCCCGACAGGGCATTGATTGGGGACAATTGACTGTCCGGACCTTTCTGCCATGGCGTGGAAGTTGGGATGAAGCGCTAGGCCGCCAAGCGAAGCTGTATAAATTATACTGCAAGCGAAGGCGAACAACGCGATTCGCCCAAATCCCACGTCTGCCTCTACTAACCCTCTTCGGGTTCGACATGCACCGTCACATCCTCCAACGGTAGCGCCGATTCCATGAGTTGATCCTTTACCAGATGTGAAATCGCATGGCCTTCGCGGACTGAAATATCCCCACTGACCCGGAGGTGCAGGTCGGCAATGTACGAGAGACCGCTCTTTCGGATACGGCACTTCTCGGCACTGATGACCCCGGGAACAGCGCAGGTGATCTCCAAAACGGTCTTTTCGGCATCAGGAGAGACACGAGCATCCATCATGTCCCCTAAGGAGAGTTTCAGCATGTTGTAGGAACTGTAGAAAATGACGACACACGCGAAGAGAGCGGCCCAGTCGTCGGCGACCTCATAACCATGACCTCCGAGGAGGCTGATGGAGATGCCGATAAAAGCGGCAATCGAGGTGACAGCATCGGAACGGTGATGCCAGGCATCAGCGAGGAGTGCATTGCTGCCGATCCTGCGAGCCCGTCGTGCCATGAACTGGTAGAGCGTCTCTTTCAGGGCAATGACCCCGATAAGGATCAGCAGGGTCCAGGGGGAGGGGAGATGAACGGGAGCCCCGTGAGCGGCGGCTATCAGTGTCATGATGCTGTTATGGGCGATCAAGGCTCCGGCAATCGCAAGGACTAGGGCGCCAATCAGTGACGCCAAGGACTCGGCCTTCCCATGGCCGTAGGGGTGATCCTCGTCAGGCGGCTTTGCGGCATATTTCAGTGCCGCCCAGATCAGAAGGGAGCTGAAGAGATCAAGAAGAGACTCAATACCATCTGCGATCAAGGCATTGGAACGCCCAAGAATTCCTCCCGCAATCTTGCCTGTAGAGAGCACCAGATTCAGAAGAACTCCTGTCAGAATAACCTTCTGTCCCTCGGCCGCTTTGAGTTGGAGATTTCCGCTCATTGTTATGGAGTTTGAACCTCGGCTATAAACTCTCTGACTGCATTTTTGAACGGAGTAGCCAGATCAGCCTTAGGTTTGACAAAGGCAGGGCGAAACCAAGGCTGGAGACCGAGGAGATCCGGGGTGACAAGAATCTGCCCATCGCAGAAGATGCCGCTTCCGATGCCAATCGTTGGAATGTCCAGTTGACTGCTTATCTCTTTGGATAATCCGGTTTCAACCAGTTCCAAGACCAAGGCACAGCAACCCGCCGCCTGAAGCGCTAGGGACGCCCGAAGGAGTGCTTCGGCTTCAGAATCGGTTTTACCCTTTCGGTGGTAGCCACCTTCCTCTCGAACCTGCTGGGGAAGCATTCCAAGATGGCCGATTACTTCTATACCACTTGAAACAAGAAGAGAGACTTGCTCAGGAAGAGGGCCTTCCAGTTTTACCGCATCAGCCCCAGCCTCCAGAAGACGCCTTGCACTGGCAAGTGCCTGATCAGGAGTCTCATAAGTGTGAAATGGAAGATCCACAGCCACGGGAGCCCTCGTGACTCCACGGCGGACAGCCTTTAGATGGTGAATCATTTCCTCCAAAGTGACGTCAATCGTGTCTTTTTGACCCAAGACAACCATACCAAGAGAATCACCCACAAGGATCAGATCAATGCCGGACTCATCAAGAAGACGTGCCGAGGGGTAGTCATAGGCAGTTAGCCAAGCTTGACGTCTCCCTGCCACCTTAGCTGAAATCAGATTTTGTCTAAGAGTCATTATCTATTTATAGACAGTGGTATAAGATGCTTTATTACGAATCCTAAAGAGATATTCTCCGCAGGAATAATTCCACCCAGGAAGCCTGAGGTCGGGACAAATCTCCGCCAAGGGAGCAAGGACAAAGACTCGTTCTGTCATTCGGGGATGAGGGAGAACCAGTTCAGGAAGAAGCAGGGTTATTTCGTCGCAGTACAGGAGATCTAGATCCAGGGTGCGCGGCTGATTGACTCCATGAACTCGAGGTCGTCCCGCCGCGAGCTCAAGAGCCTGCAATCTCTGAAGAAGTTCCAAGGGTGGAAGTGTCGTCTCTAGCTCTGTCACTGCATTAAGAAAGAGAGGAGAGTCGGGCGGGCAGTCTACCGGATCTGTCTCATGAAAGCTTGAAACAAGAAACTCACCATCCTCATGAAGTTCTCTAAGATGCCCGATTGCTGCTTTTAAGATGGCGTTTCTATCACCCAGATTGGAGCCGAGGGCAATACCGGCGCGCATGGCTTTATCAGAAGAGGTAATCAGCGCAACCCAAGCACATCCTGCATATCGTACAGGCCGGGCTGGTTGTTCTTGGTGTCGCGTGCCCAGAGGGCTGAGCGGAGGGCTCCTCTGGCGAAGGTTTCACGACTGGAGGCTCGATGAATCAGTTCCAGGCGATCGCCGGGAGCTGCCAGCATGACCGTGTGGTCCCCAACGACATCACCGCCACGCACGGCATGGACGCCAACTTCGTGCCGGGTACGTTCGCCGGGCATTCCAACACGTCCATGACGCGTATCCTTTTCGTAATCAAGGCCATAAGCCTCATCCAGCACCTCAACCAATCGACGGGCAGTGCCACTGGGGGCATCCTTCTTGAGGCGATGATGAACCTCGATCACCTCGGCATCATAGTCGGGACCGAGGATTTCTGCGGCCTTCTTGGTCAGCCAAAAGAGGGTGTTCACTCCGACGCTGTAGTTGGGTGAGAAGATGACCGGAATCTTGGCCGCGGCTTCCGTGATTGCCTGACGAACATCATTGGAATGTCCCGTCGTTCCAATCACGATAATCTTACCTAATTCCATGCATTTCCTGAGCGCAGGAAGGGTTGCGACGGCATGAGTAAAGTCGATAACGGCATCACAATCGGCGATCACGTCCAAAGACTCCCCGTCGTCGATTGTGCCAACGAGATCTAGGGAAGAATTCTCACTTACGGCGGCTATAAGAGCCTGGCCCATTCTTCCTTTTGATCCGTAAATAACAACTTTAAGTCGATCCATAACAATAAAATACAATTAGATGAGATTCGATTCTTTGAGGGTCATCATCAGGATCTCTTTATTCGATTTTGACATCTCGCATAGAGGAAGCCGGACATCATCCCTGCAGATCCCCTTGGCGGCGAGGGCTGTCTTGATGGGTACGGGGTTAGGCTCAATGAAAAGATCACGAAACAGTTCGGCGTAGCGGCTGTGAATTTCTTCAGCTTTGGCTAAGTTTCCTCTCAGCAAGCTCTGCACAAGTTCTTCAACCTCTGCGGGTATAACATTGGAAGCAACACTGATCACACCGACTCCACCAGCAGTCATAAATGGTAATGTGAGTGCATCATCACCGGAGAGGATCTGAAAGCTCTCAGGAAGTGCAGCTCGAAGTTCATGGACCCGCTCAACCTTACCTCCTGCCTCCTTGATCGCCACCACATTGTGACAATCAGCGGCAAGGCGAGCCACGACAGAGACGGGGATTTCGATCCCGCAACGCCCCGGGATGCTATAGAGAACAATCGGGATGTTGACAGCATCTGCGACCTTCTTGAAATGGCGATAAAGCCCCTCGGGAGAGGGTTTGTTGTAATAAGGCGCGACCAGCAGGGCGGCATCGGCCCCTAGTTTCTCGGCCTCAATCGTCAACTCAACGGCCTCTGAGGTGGCATTGGATCCGGTGCCCGCGATGACCAATACTCTCTTTGCTGCTACCTTAACGGCAATCTCGATAACCCGGCGATGTTCCTCATGACTCAGGGTGGGG
>CAIKYN010000021.1 GCA_903831635.1 uncultured Spartobacteria bacterium | reverse complement strand
TTGCACTCCCTTCACTGGGAAGACTCACCAGATCCGCATCCACCTTGCCCACTCCGGGAATCCGGTTGTCGGTGATAAGATCTATGGCCCCTCCGAAGAGTGCTATCTGAAGTTCATCGAGACAGGCTGGACCTCCCGGCTCGAGGAGCAGCTTTGGTTACCGAGGCATGCGCTACATTCCTGCTCGCTGGAGATCGAATATCTGGGGCAGAGCCTCCGATGGGAATCACCTCTCGAGGAGGATCTGAGCAAGTTTCTGTCAGGTGCCTCCTGATTTCTGCTGCCGTGAGCTTGATAAAAAACGTTCGTTTGGGTTAGTTGCGGTGATACGATTCAAAGTTCTCTCGACATGGCACTTCCACGCTTTTCGATTTTCCGATGGCTTCCCTGGGCTCTTCTTGCTCTGGGAGTCGTTGCCTTTCTGAAATGGCAGAGTGCAGCGCCCCCTGTGAACTACATCACCGGCACCGTTACCAGGGGCACCCTCGAGGATGCGGTTTCTGCCACGGGCGCGCTGGAGGCTAAGGAATACGTGGATATCGGTGCCCAGGTCTCGGGCATCCTGCAAAAGATCCATATCCAGATCGGACAATCCGTGAAGAAGGGGGATCTTCTTGCGGAAATCGATCCAACCTTGTTCCAGGCCCAAGTGGTGGAGGATGAGGCGACTCTCGATAACTTGGATGCACAAATGGATGCAGCAAAAGCCACCCTCACGCTGGCGGAGCAGAGGCTCACCAGAAACAAGAACCTACTTAAGAGTGACGCCGTCAGCCAGGACGAGCTGAATTCCTCTCAAGCTGACTACTCACGGGCCCAGGCCGCAATCGAGGCCCTTGGGGCACAAGTCGACAAGGCCAGGGGCAGCCTTGATGCTACGAAGGCAAACCTCGATCACACCAAGATCTATGCGCCGATTAACGGAAGTGTGACGCAGATCGATGCCCGGGAAGGTCAGACCCTAAATGCGAGTCAGACAGCCCCGATCCTTTTCCGCCTTGCAAACCTCGATACGATGACGGTGCAGGCCCAGGTATCGGAGGCCGATATCGAACGCATCCATACCGGCATGCCAGTTTACTTCACTACCCTCGGGGATCCCGACACCCACCACGACGGAGTTGTTGGCGTCATCACTCCCTCCTCGCTCAACACCAATCCGCCCGTCTTCTACAACACGATCTTTGAGGTTCCGAATGAAAAGCACTCCCTCCTTCCCGACATGACCGCTCAGGTTTATTTCCCCATGGTTTCCAAAACGAATGTCCTGATCATGCCGCTGGCCGCACTTGACTACGCCAAGCATCAGCTGCCTCCATCGGAGGTGCACTCCGCCACCAAAGGGAAAAAGCTTAGGCCGACAAAAGTCTTTATCCTCAACGACAACGACAAACCCGAAGTCGTGGAGGTGACCCTGGGGATCAAAAACCGGGTTTCAGCGGAAGTTGTTTCCGGTCTCTCGGAAGGGGATGAGGTGATCACCGGGCCCATCGAGGTGGGCCCGCAGTCACGGCCCAGGGTGATGATTCACTGAGTCGTGCCGGGTGCGATCGCATAGCCTGCCGTGACCTCCTCTTCCAACCATCCATCCCCTGCCATCCTCATGGAGGGCGTGATTAAGCGTTATCCGGTGGGAGATTCGGAGATCGAGGTGTTGCATGGCGTCTCGCTGAGAATCGAAGTAGGGGAATTTGTGGCGATTATCGGCCCCTCGGGCTCAGGCAAAACGACCCTCATGAACATCCTCGGCCTCATGGACTCTCCGACCGAGGGGCGCTTCGAGCTCAATGGCCGCGACGTTTCCAGACTGAAGCCTGATGAACGCGCCGAGGCGCGGGGACGGCTCTTCGGGTTTATTTTCCAACGCTACAATCTGCTCACCACCCAGACCGCCGTTGAGAATGTGGAGCTTCCCGGTTCCTACATCGGGATGCCGGCGGCAAAGCGCCGTGAAAGAGCCCTTGCCCTGCTCCAGGAGATCGGTCTTGGACATCGCGTGGAGAACCGTCCGACCCAGCTCTCCGGAGGAGAACAGCAGAGAGTCGCCGTTTCCCGAGCATTGATGAATGGCGGTGGCATCATCCTCGCTGACGAACCGACGGGCGCCCTCGATACGGTTCGAGGGAGTGAGCTCATGGCCAGGATCCACGGACTACACCGTGCTGGCCATACAGTCATCCTGATCACCCATGATCCCGGCATCGCGGCGGAGGCGCCAAGGGTGATCCGGATCGTCGATGGGAAGATCATTTCCGACGAGCCATCTGATCAAAGGAAGGTTCTTCCATCCCCGACAGGAGGGGAGTCCGAGACGCCGGTGCAGCCCGTTCTTCCCACTCCGGAAAAACGTCGCCGTCTCATTCTGCTGGCCGATCTGATGGAGGCTCTCCGCATGGCCAACCATGCCCTCAGAGCCAATCTCTTCAGGACGTTCCTCACCATGCTGGGCGTTATCATCGGAGTCGCCTCCGTTGTCACCATGCTTTCCATCGGGGAGGGATCCCAGCAGAGCATGATGCGATCGATGAGTCGTATGGGGACAAATATCCTCAGGATCGAGCCTGGTGCCAAAACATCCCTGAGCGGAGGAAATCTCACTCTTCAGGATGTGGCCGCCATCAGCGATCTGAGTCATATCCTGCATGTTGTGCCGCGGGTCTGGTCCATGCAGATGCTCAGGTACCGAGACAAGACCTACTCCTGTTCGGTTGTTGCCGCATCGCCGAACTATTCCGAGGCGGAGAATCGCCTCATCGTGCGTGGTGGGTTCTTCACCGAGAATGACAATGCCCGCTGCGCGCCTGTTGTTGTGCTCGGAATGAAAGCCTGCCTGGAGCTGTTCGGCAGCAGTGTTGATCCGATAGGAAAGTACATACTACTCAACAATGCCCCCTTCATGGTCGTGGGAGTGGTCACGGTCCGCGGCGGGAGCGGGGATGGACGGGATCGTGAGGATGACGTGGCCATCATTCCGCTGGCAACCGGTGAGGCGCGCATCTTCCGGAGCAATAGGCTTTCGCAGATTGGAGTCCAAGTCGATGAATACAAAAACGTCGACCTTGTTCAGGATGAAATCCGTAGTCGTCTGAACCGGTTGCGTCAGCAGGAGGATTTCCGGATCTTCAACCAAGCGGCCATGATCGAGGCGACCAAGCATGCGCAGGACACCTTCCGGTTCCTGCTCGGGGCCGTGGCTTCAGTGTCACTGGTCGTGGGAGGAATCGGCGTCATGAACATCATGCTTGTCAATGTGGTTGAGCGGACGCGCGAGATCGGAGTGAGGATGGCTTGCGGCGCCCGTAGCCGTGACATCCAGCTTCAGTTTCTTGCTGAGGCAGTGCTTGTCTGCCTGCTGGGTGGACTGCTCGGGGTCGCCCTCGGGGCGATCCTCTCCTGTGTGATTGTGGTGGGTGATACCAAGCCGGTCCTGACCCTTGGGCCGATCCTGCTCTCCTTCGCCGCCGCGTTTATCACAGGAGTGCTCTTTGGATTCCTGCCGGCGCGTAAGGCCTCGAAGCTTGATCCTGTCGTCGCTCTCAGCTCCGAATAAACGCGTGATGATACCCCGAAGCCTTCATGTCCTCCGGATAGGGATCATTCTCTTGAGCTTTTTGGGTTTACTAGGACTCGTGGTCTTCCTTGGCGGCTGTGCCACTCCCAGAAAGATGGCCCCTACGTCACCCGTGACGCCACCTCCGAATTGGAAGGCCACCTCTGTGAAATCGCCTCTTGCTCCATCCGGCTGGCTCGCCACATTCCATGACCCCCGTCTGGATGCCGTGGTCAGGGAGGTGAATGCGGATAACTACGACCTCAAGGCCGCCGCCGCGAGGTTGCAGGGCTCTATAGCCCAGTCCCGTGTTACGGCGGCAGATCTCTACCCGCAACTCGGCCTGAGGGCAGGAGCCAATGCCAATGACAGCCCTCTCTACAACGGGCGTAGCCTTCAGTATCAGCTGACCCCTGGAAACTGGAACTACACCGTCAACCTCGCCCTCAGCTGGGAGCTCGATGTCTGGGGAAGGTTGAGGTCCCAGACTCAGGCTTCCAAGGCGGATGCCGCCTCCGCTCTTTTCAGCTACGAGGGTGCCAAGCTCTCGTTGGCGGGCGAGGCAGCCAAGGCCTGGTTTGCCGTTCTGGAGAGTCGTGAACAGGTGAGCATCGCGGAACAGACCCTCGCCAGTCTCAAGAAGACGCTCACCCTCACCGAGACTCGCCATCTGAATGGTGCCGTCTCCTCCTTTGACGTTCATCTCAGTAGTGCCAGCGAAACCTCAGCAGAGAACGATCTTGTCCAACGTCGAGAGAATCTAGCCGAGGCAAAGCGCTCCCTCGAGACCTTGCTCGGACGTTATCCCTCGGCCGAGATGGACATCGAGCATGCGCAACTGCCAACCCTCATTCCTCAGGTGCCCGTCGGCATCCCCTCCGAACTTCTGCTTCGCCGCCCGGATCTCAGGGCCGCGGATTGGACGCTCTTTGCCTCCGAGAACAGACTCTTCTCGGCCAAGGCCGAACGCCTTCCACGCTTTGCACTGACTTCGACGGCGGGGACCCCCACCGTTCTCCTGCAGAACCTCACCAACGACCAGAACTTCATCTACACGGTCGCCGGAAACCTCACCGAACCGATCCTCGACGGTGGACGGATCAGTGCAAACATCCGGGTCAACAAGGCGACGCGTGATGCCGCTGCCGCAACCTATGCCCAGCAGGTTCTGAACTCCTTCCGAGAGGTGGAGAACGCCCTCTCCAATGATGCTACCCTGGCCGCCGAGCAAGTGCTTCAGGAGCGTGCCTTGGAGGATCTTCGCGAGGCCTACCGCATCGCGAATGTGCGCTACAAATCGGGACAGATCGACATCGTCTCCCTGCTTCAGGCCCAGAACAGCATGCTTGCCGCGCAGAGCACGCTCGTCCACACGAGACTGCTAAGGCTCAACAACCGCATCAATCTCTTCCTGGCGCTCGGGGAGAACGTCGGGCCCGGCGCACCGTCATCACGATTTCGCGATTCCTCGCTCGGGCTTCTTTTGAAAGGCGCCTGACCAAGAACTCTCAAAATGGCATCTCGAGCGGATCTTTCCGCGCGAGTTCCCATGCCAGCAGCGCCTTCTTGCGATCGAGTCCCCAGCGGTAACCAGTCAGTTTTCCCCGGGAGATCACCCGATGGCATGGGATCAAGACGGCGATACCGTTTGTACCCACGGCGCGACCGACGGCACGGGCCGCCTTGGGGCGTCCGATCGCGCGGGCCAGCTCCCCATAGGTCAGGGTCACCGCATCGGGACTGCGCCGTAGATTTTCCCAGACCGTGAGTTGGAAGGGAGTGCCAATCGCGAGCACCGGAACCGAGGAGGGATTTTCAAAACTTCGTTCGATCAGTCGCTCAACCTCCGGAGAGGAGCGCAGGGGCGGCCCTGGCCACTCGGATTGCAGGGAGGCGACATCCTCCTCCCGACTCTCCACAAAGCGAAGTGCTAGCAGATGCTCACCACTAGTCAGTGCGATGCAGTCACCGAAGGGGGAGTGGGCGACGCCGTAGAGCAATTCTCCCTGCGAATGGAGGGAGCGGACCCGGGCATCATGTGGTGAAAGCCAGAGATCCATGCGCCGGAAAAGATTTCCTAGGGATGATGGGTGTCCTCTCCGGATAGCTTGATCAGCACCTCGTTCCGTCTCATGAATCCCGGGGTCCATGGCGGATTGTAGTAGGCGTAGATTGGTGATCCGGAGATCGGGAGATTTTTGGAGGAGGCCCACGCGAGGAGATTTTTCGAGGCCGCTTCACTCGGTTCGGGCTTACTGGGGCCCGAGAAGCGATAGACGGCGTAGCGTGCGGCCGGCTTCGTGCTGACCGTCAGATCGGGACTGGACGGCGCCGGAACGCCATGTTCGGCGACATCCTTCGGGACAATGAAGCTCATCGTGCCCGATTCCGTACCCGTCATCAGGACCGGAGTGGTCATCGAGATCTTCTGGGAGTGCTCATTCCGGCCGGAGATAAATCGGAAGAGCTTCATGAAGGATCCATCCTCCCCGCGCTTCTGCATCGGTGTGGAGACGATCGTAAGAGCGGGATAGTCCCGGATCTCAAAGGCACCATCCTTCTCGACCACCTGATAGTCGGGAGTCTCGTACTTGGAATTTGACTTGGAGCAGCCCGGTAAGAGTGAGAGGAGCAGGGCAATCATGGGGAGAAGCCATTTTGTGAAAGAAAAAGGGGAATCAGAATTCACATGGCAACTTCATTCCAAATCCCTCTGTC
>CAIKYN010000020.1 GCA_903831635.1 uncultured Spartobacteria bacterium | reverse complement strand
CGCCCGCGGCATACCCTCCTTCAGTATCGGTTATCGGTTGGCCAAGCAGGAAACGAATGCTCCGGGTGTACCTGAGTGTCTCGCTGACTGCCGAGCTGCGATGCGTTATCTGAGATCCCATTCAACCGAATATGGGATCGACCCGGAGAAGATCGCCGTGCTTGGTGATTCCGCAGGAGGACACCTCGCAGCCTGTCTTGGGACGATCCCCGATCCGCAGGATTCCGCTGGAGTCTCTTCCTCCGCAAATCTCATGATCCCATGCAATCCGATCGTCGATATGGGACCGGGTGAGGGGAACACGAACTCTTGGTTTCGAGTGATTCAGAAGGGTGCTGCGATGGAAAAGCATCCCACGCCAGAAGCGATTGTTCCCACTTCCGAACAGATTGCCGTGGCCAAGTCTGTCTCGCCGATAGCCTTTGCCTCCTCCAAGTCGGCTCCCGCCCTAGTCATGCATGGTTTGGATGACACAGTAGTGAGTCCCGAGGAGTCACGAAAATTTGCAGAGACACTCAAGAACGCAGGCGTACCAGTCGAACTTGTTCTCATCCCGGGAGCGCGCCATGCATTCATCCTGCCCAAATATACCGCCACCGAGCAACAGGTTGTCGATACCATGATCACGATCGACCGCTTCCTGGCCAAGAAGGGCTATGTGACCGGTGAGCCGACCCTTGTTGTTTCGCCGGTTCCTGCATGGATTCCAAAACCACGCTCAACACCTCAGTCTTCTCCCGCCCCTGCCGCACGCTGACTTTCAAGAAATTCCCTCTTATGAAAAACCCGATATCAGTTTCACTAGCCATGGCAATGGGTCTGGCGCTTTTTTCCACCACTATCGTTGCCCAGGATCAGCGGGTCGGTGATGTCGACCCGGTAATGCCTTCCGAGAAGGTTGAGCGTGCCCTCAACGGGACGATGGACTTTCCACCCTCTCCGGTGGTTGCCTGGTCACCAGATGAAAAGGGATTTGCCAAGGATCGACTCTTCCATGTTCCTCCGGCTGGAGAGCATCCCCGAATCCTTTTTGCTGAGGAGGATCTTCCACGTCTGAGAAAGGAAATGGCTTCGAATGAGGCGGGTAAAGCGACGCTCGCTACCCTGCGCGATCAAGTGGCCAAAGGGATCGGGAATCCCGCTACGTGGGAAGGGCAATGCTACGCGGCGCTGCTCACAGGGGATCCAGGGAAATTCAAGATGGCTTACAAGGAGAGCCCCCTGGATTACATGCCTCCTGGAACTGGTTTGAGGAGCGATGTGCCCGGACGCAAACCAGCGACGAAGTGGGGAACGCGCAATCCTCTCCTTGTTGGTCTGGAGGCAAAGGCCCTGCTCGCCCTGATCGAGGATGACCAGAAGGGTGGAAAGGAAGTCGCCACCGCCATTGCCAATTACGCCGTTTATGTCTCGCCAAAAGTCGATGAGGCCAACAAGAAGCCGCGTCATGAGTTTCACTGGTACTCGACCCGCGAGTTGGTGCCGAGCGAGATCGCCTTCGGCTACGACTGGGCATGGAAATGGATGACCCCTGAGCAGAGGGAGATCCTTCGTTCCCTGATCGTGCGTGCAACGGCCGGCAAATACACCCTCGGGATGGATCTGCCTGCTCACTGGCGGAACTGGAACCATCTGGGTCTGGACAAGTCTTATGCCCTCTGCATGTTCGCCATTGAAGGGGAGAAGGGAGACGATCCGAGGTGTAGGGATCGCATTTACGAAGTCTTCCGCGATTACATCACCTACGGGATCGACCCGATGGGTTCCGGCAAGGAGGGAATCGGCTACCAGACCGCAGGGTACGGGCATCTCAGTGCTCCGATGATTGCCTTCGCCAACCGTGGAAAAAACCTTTTCACCCATCCCCATTATCGAAAGCAGACGGAGTCTTGGCTTGTGCAGTCGATGCAGCCCTTTGGCGGGGAGTGGCAGTCATCCAGTGATCTTGCGAATTTTCCTCCGAACCTAGGACTGCTCGAAGTGCAGAAATACTTTTACCCGGATTCGGCGGGAGTTGATTTCGTCTACCGCAATCATCCCTTGGTTCAGGCAAGAGACTGGCCGGCAATCGTGCGGGACGGTAACGAGGCCCAATGGGTAACGCCTTCAGTCCCAGCTGATCATGACACGCGAGATCAGGCCCAAAAAGAGGCTGCCGCCATGGTTGGTGGCGGACTGACCTTTTATGACAAGGAACGAGGATCTCTTTACACCCGGACGGGATGGGGGACGAACGATCTGAATCTCCATGTCGATTGCCGGAATGACACAACCTTTGCCAACCATGATCACCCGGATCGCGGGCAGTTTACCTTAGCGGCCCTTGGACGCCCTTGGGTCTCGGTGGGCTACCGAGATACCGAGTCGAAGTTCATGAATGTGGTGACCATCGACGGGCGTGGGCAGGGCTTCTTTGCCACTCCGGGTGACTGGGTTGATTTTAAGGAAACTCCCAAGGAAACCAAGGCCGTCATTGATGCCAAGTACTGCTGGGACTGGATGTGGATGAAATCCAGCTTCACCGAGTCGAAGGAATCGCTGGAGAAGCGTCAGCTTGGCAGCTTTACGGAGGCGGCAGAGAGACTGCAGTCGCGCATCCCGCTTTCCAAGTGGGAGCCCGACACCTCGCCCAAGGTGCTTCCTTACTATCAGGGATTCGCTGACCGTGCTCATGGAGATCCGCGGATGTGGGATGATGAGGATGGATGGGTCATCAGAACCCCGTGGTATCCCGTGAAAAAGGCTTTCCGCACGGTACTCCTATCGAAGGAAAAGCATCCCTACGTGCTCATAGCCGACGATATTCGCAAGGATGACACCGAACATCTCTACGAATGGCGTATGAATATGTCGCCAGAGGTTGCCGCCGTATCGATCGATGGCAGAGACATTCTTCTGGGTGATGAAACGACCCATCGGGAGAAGCCTCAATTAAAGAATGGATTCCAAGGCACCACGGGTTTGGTACCCAAGGAGGGAGATCGACTCCTTCTTCTCCGCACCCTTGATATCGCGGTGCCCGATCTTCCCACGATTCAGCCCATCCCTTCGGTTTCTACCATTGAGTATAAGAAGACGGATGACTCCCATCAGTTCGCCGGACGCTCGATGGGAATGGGAACTCAGGTTGTGGTCGGCTCCCGCAGTGTGGAGCCCAATTTCCTGATGCTGCTTTACCCGCATCTCAAGGGGCAGGAACTCCCCACGACCTCCTGGAATGAGGACAAGACCCGTCTCACGATTGCCTGGAAGGACCAGACCGATGTCTGGTCGGTGACTCTGAATAAGGAGGGTCGAAGGGTTTTCAAGCGAGTCGACTAATCGCTCTCTTCGGCTTTTACTTTTCGAAGCGGCGCTTTTCCACACGATAGATTCCTATTTCACAACCAACCCAACCATCACCATGCAGACACGTACCCTTGGTAACAGCGACTTGAGCATCACCCCACTCG
>CAIKYN010000019.1 GCA_903831635.1 uncultured Spartobacteria bacterium | reverse complement strand
GCCGAGCCGAAGAACTTCTTGGGACGGGCCAGGGCCGCAGAGTCAACGCCGCCGCTCATGGTGCGGCCTTTGCCCTTGATGTTGTTGTTATAGCCGCGAGAAAGACGCGTGATGCTGTCGACGAGGATCACCACATCCTTCTTGAGTTCCACGAGCCGCTTGGAACGCTCTGAAACCATTTCAGATACCTGCACATGGCGGACGGTTGGTTCATCGAAGGTAGAGCTGAAGATATCGCAATCCAGGGCACGTTTCAGATCTGTGACTTCTTCCGGTCGCTCGTCCACGAGCAGGAGCATCAGGTGGACGTCGGGATGATTAGCCCGGATCGCCAATGCCAGACTCTTGAGCATCATGGTTTTTCCGACACGCGGCGGTGCCACGATCAATCCGCGCTGCCCCATTCCCAGAGGGGCGATCAGATCAACAGCGCGAGCCGTCGGATTGTTTTTTCCGGGTTGTTCCAGATAGATCCTCCTGTTGGGGAACATGGCCGTGAGTTTGTCGAACTCTGTCGGGCTCTTCCATTCCTCCGGGGAGATTCCTTCGATCGCAGTGATCGTCTGGATGGCCAGTTTTCGTTCGGATTGAAGTGTGACTGTTCCCTTGATTTTGAGTCCTGGACGCAACCCGTACTGGCGTAAAAGAGGGATGGGGAGCGTGAGATCGCTGGGAGTCGGCTGAAAATTAAATTGAGACCAGCGAATCATCGGTGCATCCGGAGCGAATTCCAGAATCCCTTCCGCAGTGAGAACACCTCCTCTCTTGACCTGATCACGGGCCAGATCGAGTGTCAGATGATGCCTTGAGGAGTCCCGGTGAAGGGGGAGATTTCTTGATTCAATCAACTCCAAAAGGTTCTTATGACTTAAGCCATGAAGGGTCTCCATATCCAATGGAGAGGGAATCTCCGGTGGCAGATCTTGCGAGGAGTTCTCAGGAGTTCCGTCGGTCAAAGGGATTTCCGAGTCGGCTTCATGAGTGATGGTGCCGGATTTCATAAGTTTTTCAAAATTGGGAGCACTTGGAGAATTTGAAGTTCCAGCGCATTAGTTTCGGCATCATTCCATAGAAGATGATCCGCAAGATTGATTTTTTGGTCCTGAGGAGTCTGGTTTTTTAACCAAGCTGAAGTTTCTTGCGAAGAGAGTTGACGACTGTGTTTCAGCCGTTCCTTACGGACTGAATCAGAACAAGCAATAAGAATACTCCTGTCGAAGAAGTGTTCCAAATCTTTCTCATAGAGAAGCGGGATTTCCGCGATAAAAAAGTGACTTTTTGTTCCTTTTGCTTTTTGAGCAAGAGGTTTCCAGACATTCTCCAATCGAGGATGAAGAATATCCTCGAGTATCGTCTTTGCTGAGTGATCTGTTGTGATGAGTTCGAAAAGATATTTTCTATCCGGGTTTCCCGAACTGTCAAAACAGGAGTCGCCAAATACCGATCTGATCAGTCGACGAACTTCCGTGTCCGTATCGAGTAATTTCCGGTTTTCCAGATCGGCGTTGTAGATCGGGGACTTTAGAAACTCGCCTAGTAAAGACAATGCCAAGGATTTGCCGCTCCCGATCGTTCCCGTGATCGCTATTGCCGGCATCGGGTAGTCTTAACTGGGTTAAGCAAACTTTCCTTACTTACCTTGATTTGTATTAGTCATTACTTACCCCTCACGGCCGTCGAGGTCATCGAAGGTTGCGGGAGGTCTTGAGGAAGACCAAGCGGTGTTACGATTTCAGGCTCTTCACTATCACCACGCCGAGGTTGTCCCTCGGCATCCAGAATCCTTGGGGTGACAAAGATAATGAGATTCTTTTTCACTTTCTGATCAGCGTCAGAGCGGAAGAGACGTCCAGCCATCGGGATATCTCCCAGAATAGGCACCTTGTCCTGGACTTTCTGCACATCTTCACGAATCAGTCCGCCAAGGGCTACGGTCTGCCCATCCCATACAGTGACGAATGTATTCACTTCACGTACGCTGAAGACAGGTTGGTTGATTGTATTCGTCGTAAGAGTCTCAAGGAAGGGCATCAGTAAAACTCCTCCAGTACCTGTGGTCCGAACATATCCAACAGAATTCAGTGGTGATCCGTAATTGATAAAGCCATCAAAGTCCGTGACTCTGGGATTAAGCTCCAGATCGATGGTGTAGCCATCGGGGCCGATTGTTGGTTTGGCCTCCAAAACAACACCGAGATCCTGTTTTGTGAAATCCCTGGGGAAGGAAGGAGTGACTGTCGGAGGACTTCCCGTATTGGACGAACTCTGGGGAATCTGTGGTGGATCGTATTGACGTGGATAGATGAACTCATCGACGATCTTAACCGTGGCTTTGACGCCACTTTTCGTTGTCACCTTAGGCGCTGCCATCAGATCAACACCTTTTTTCTGATTGAGTGCGTGAATGACCATTTGGAATTGAGGATCCGTAAAGACTCCAGCAACACTGAAAACTCCGGGTGCAGGAGTTGTGGAACCACCGGACTGGCCGGCGAGAAGAGCGCCAATTGAGTTTCCACTGATGGCTTGGTCTCCGGTTCTGAGACTGCCGACAGTATTCATTCCGGAAGAATTAAAGGGATAATTTGCACTATTTAGGGAGTTTGATCCTCCTCCTCCGCTTCCATAAACACCCCCCCCGATACTGAATGGTCCTAGCAACCAGTCAAATCCCAGTTCCTGAACGTTGTTCTGGTTGATTTCCAGGAACTTGGTCTGGATATCGACTTGCGAGGGAGCCACCCCCATGGCTGCATCGACCAGAGCATCGATCTGATCAATATTATCTCGGGTATTGCGAATCACGAGTTTGCTTCCAGAAGGGAGGTAGTTAGCACTAGCACCAGCCGGGAATTCTACACCTTGGGATACCAGATAATCCTGGGCATTGTAACGGGCTGCCACTCGTGGAGCATTGGCCGTGCTAACTGCTGCTCCTGCCTGAGGCAGTGCATTGGCAGAGTCAAGCGGTTTGGGGGGAATGAAGGTCGGTGGAACCTGATATTCCTTGGTGATCAGGATATCTGTTGGCTCGGAGAGAGGCACGATAGAGACTGCGTAAGGATCAATCTTAAGCTTCAGGTTGCAGAGTTTGCTGATGTAATCAAGAGCCACGTAAAGAGGCACATGGGAGAGTGCCAAGGTGATATGAGGCTCGGTTGATCCGGCATTTGCCTGAGATCCAGTCCCAGGTGCTGTAACATTGGTGGAGGTAACCGCTTGAGGTCCCGAAGCAGATGATTGTGACCCTAGTTTCAGGAAAATATTGACCCCTTTGTGGTTAGGGTCCTGCTCGACACTTTTCTGTTTAAGGTATTCAACGGCCTCACTGATTGGAGAGTCGCTCAGGTCGATCTTTGGAATGATAATGGAGTTAAGCTTTGCCGTGATCTGATCCGTTCCTCGTACATCCTGCTGACGACCGACAGATTCCGTGCTGCGCCCCTGCTTCGACTTGCGAGGGGGACGTTCCCAGGCTTTTTCAACCTGCCAGAGCATTCTGCTCCGCGTCTCATTGTAGGCTTCGTCGGCATACTTGATCGTGGAGTTGTTGATTTCCTCCATTCCTTTACGAGCAGCTGTATTGTAAGGATCGATTTGAAGGACCGCATCGTATTGTTTGAGCGCCAGTTCATTTCGGCCTGTTTTTGCAAGGTCGGAAGCTTGTCTTAAGAGTTTGACCACCTCATCACGCTTAGCGGCAAAGGTGGGAGTCACTGTTTTGTTGAAGATGCCGGGTTGTTCCAGATCCGAGAGGAATTTCACAGCGGCGGTACAACTCGGATTCATGGAGGGATCCAAAATGGATTTGGCGACGCTCTCCGCGGAAAGAGGATTGCCGTCGGCGTCTATAACGCCGGATTTTTTTGCAATGCTATCTGTGAAAACTCCGTTGTTTGCCAGTTCACGGGCAAATGCGAGAGCGATGGTAGTGTAATCCGCAAGCAAGTTGCTTCTTGTAGAGTTCGCGGAGGCCCCTGAAGGAGCCTTGTTCATGGATTGAACAGCTAGCGCATAGGCCTCCTTCAGATCGTGCTGGGAGTACTTCTCCATGGCAGCGCGCATCAAGGATTGAGCTTGAACCAGATCTTCCTGACTCCTGACAATGGCTCTTTCAGCATCCGCGGCAACGGATGCAGTTTGTCCTAATGCTTGATAAGAACCTCCCAGACTTATCATTGCTAGGGTTGCAATGACTAAGGAGGACTGAGCGTGAAAATAAGATTTGCGACTCTGCATGACGATGGTTGGCACCTTGTTTATCGGGTGGATTTTGAGGCTGTGGAGGGATCTCCCGGTACAGCTTCGGACGCAACGGCCTTGGCACTAGGAGCAGGAACCTCCTCGCCACTCTCCACCGTTTTGATCAGCGGCTGGCCTGCTGGATCAAGCAAGCCTGCTGTGACGAAAATAAGAAGGTTTCTCTTAATACGCTGATTTGCGGAACTCCGGAAGAGAGATCCTACAAGTGGCAGGTCACCGGCAATGGGGGTCTTGTCCTGAACTTTCTGAACATCCTCCCGCATGAGTCCTCCTAGAACAACAGTCTGCCCATCGTAGACAGTTACTTGAGTGTCGACTTGACGCACACTGAAGACAGGCTGATTGATTGTGTTTGGCGTTAGAGTAATTTGGCGGGTTGCAATCACAGCGCCATTGGTTCCCCCAAGATAAACTGGTGCCAAGGTTTGAATGGGTGTTCCATAGTTCACAAATCCTTGGAACTCCGTTATCTGAGGAGAGAGACTAAGTTCGATGGTGTAACCATCCGGTCCAACTGTTGGTTCTACCTCGAGTTGTACTCCGCAATTTCGCGTTTCAAATGATGTCGGTGTCGCCGGAGTAGCTGGAGCAGTACCTCCGCCCTGTGTCTGTGGTACCGTGGGAGGTGAGTAGTCGCGAGGATAAGGAAATTTCTGTGTGATATTAATGGTTGCCTTGCGCCCGCTGGTGACAGTGACTTTGGGCGCTGAGACCAGGTCCACTCCTTTCTGTTGATTGATAGCGCGGAGCACGACTTGGAACTGTGGATTCGTAAAGACTCCGGCAAGGGCCAGAACGCCCGCTGCAGGACCAACCGGCGAGCCAAAGAGAAGGCCGTCCAATGCGTTGGCTGTAATTGCGGAAGAGCCCGTTCGATTTCCAGAGGTAATATTTCCCGCAGTGACATTTCCCGCAGCATCAACATTCATGGCGCCAGCAGGAACGCCAGCAGGGCTGACAAAGGGGTAGTTTCCAGCATTTGCATTGGGCTGATTACCAGAGGTGCCACCGCCAGTATTCACTCCACTTCCTCCTGGAAGCTGGAAGGCTCCCATGAGCCAGTCAAAGCCAAGTTCCTGTAGATTGTTCTGGGTGACGTCGAGGAAGCGAGCCTCGATCTCGACCTGACTGGGAGGGGTGGCAAGCGATACCTCCACAAGGGAGTCGATCAAATCAAGGTTGGCCTGGGTGTTCTTGACAAGTAATTTGCTGCTAGAGGCTAGGTAGGTAGCACTGGCTCCCATGGGAAAGGTAACCCCCTGCGACTCCAGAAACTCCTTCGCGCCAGATTTTCCTACTGTTCCCGATGCTCCAGGAACTCCTGCCGTTGGAAGTGCTCCTGCAGTGGAAGTGGAGGCAGCCGAACTAGAGATAAAACCAGGGGGAACCTTGTATTCTTTCGCAATAAGGGTTTCCGTTGGTTCGGAGAGGGGAACGATGGCAACGGCATAAGGTTCAATCTTAACCTTGAGGTTGGCCGCCGAGGCGATGTACTTCAGAGCCTCTCCCAGAGGAAGGTCATTGAGCGAAAGATTTAGCTTCGTGCCACCGTCAACGGCTTCCTTCGCAGGATCAAGCTTGAGAACAATGTTAACACCTTTCTTTGCAGGATCAGTTTCGTTTGTATCGAGTGTTCGTGATTTTTTCTGAAGTTTTTCAATGGCCTCTCGTACCGTTTCATCCGAAAGAGAGAGTTGAGGAATTCTGATCTCCTGTAGCTTCCGGCTAATAGCGCTGGTACCCTGCATGTCGACGGGGCTTTGCTCAACAATCGTGGTGGCTCCGGTATTGATTTTCGGAACAGGCAGCTCCCAAGCCCTTGCCACATCGGAGATCATCTGGCTTCTACGCTCGGTGTAAGCAGTCTCGGCGTAACTCGATCTCTGTTTATTAATTTTTTCCATTCCAAGACGGGCGGATTTGTTTTCAGGGTCTAGGTTAAGAACCATTTGATATTTCGCGAATGCCGCATCGAACCGGCCTGATGCATACATCCCCTCCGCCTCGTTCATCAACTGCTCGACCTGCGTCACCTTGGCGACAAATCCAGGAGTAATGGTTCGGTTAAAATGGTTCGAATCTCGAAGCGACTTCTGAAGATCCAGCAATGGGCCGTAGGTAGAGTTATAAGGCTTATCGGTAGCCGTTTTAACTACCAACTCAGCATCATCATAGTAGCCTTCGCTCACCCGTTGGGTGGCCAGTGCAAATGCTGACTTGGAGAAGGTCTCAAGGGCAAGGGAGCGTAAACCAGCAGAGGATTGTCCTCCGGAGGGTATTGCATCCAAGGCGCTCTTGGAAAAAGCAAAAGCAGATTCGTAGTCCTTGTCAGCTAAGGCAGTGGAGGCCTTTGCCGTTTGAGCTTGGGCCCAATTACTCCTTTCCTCAAGAACACGGATTTCACGCTCGGATTGCCCGATCACGCCATTTTGTTGCGCATAGGCAATTGAGGAAGAAAGAATTACCCCTCCCACAAGGAATCTGAAGGCCAGCATAGTGAGAGCTGACACGTCCTGGCGTCTTAAGGAAATATTCTGGGAATGAGTCATTTTTGTGAGGCGAGGGGGATGAAATAAAAGGTTTTCTTAAAGTGAGGGGCTCGCGCTCGGTGCGGCAGAGGAGGATGACTTGATGGTGAAGTTTTTGCCACCCTTGTTCAGCAAAATTCCATCTTTTGTAAAATCAACAAGTTTGTAAGTTTCCAGATGTTTTTTATCTAAGCTTCCAAGGTTAAATGATTTGCCTCGCTCCACGGTAACATCTTCTAAAGGCGCTCCAGAAAGTTGGTAATGGAAAGTAACGCTTTCAACAAGCTCAATAGGCGACTTTTTATATTCTCTGGAGGTGTTCTTCTTGATGAGTGTGTGATGCTCTCCCGTGAGAGTATTTTCCAGGACCAGTTCACCGAAGTCGTACTCGGTGTCATTGATGGTCTTTGTCTTGTCACTGTAGTCCACCATTTTCAGGAAGGGGGCTCCTGGCACCGTTGCTCCTTTCTGGACGATCCGAACCGAATTGTCCGGACGGTTTCCCTTTGTCGGGTTGGGGAGCGGTAGAGCAGGACGCAACTGATAGTCGATGCTTACTTTGTTGGTGTCGGTCACTCCATTCGCATCGGTCACCGCATTTGTTTCAATTCCCACAAACTCTAGGAGATAGGTGCTCTTACGAATGTCGTTCTCGCCGTAGTTCAATTTGGTGTAGAGCAAGGGGAACTGATCCGCATTATTCGGATCGGTTCCGGCCAGAAACTCCTCTCGCACAGTGAATCCCTTGTGTTTGGGATCACGGTCGAGAATGTTGACGTCGGTGTAGTCGAGTTGGTGATCAATGAGCCACTGGTTTGGAACGGGGGGATAGAGCGGCTCATTGCCGACCATTGGGTCGATGAGTTTTCCCTCCTTGAGAAGGTAGGGGCGCGAAACTAGTGGCGATGAACCATTGTCGCTGGTCTTCCAAAGAACTGGTTGTTTCAGGTGGTTGGCAGCGACCACGGAATTAGAGGAAGCTGTTGGCGCAGGGATTCGTTGCTGTTTTGAGAGTGAATCGGCGCCTTTTAGGGAGTCTTGAAATCCCATGGACTGCAAAATGAGAAAGATGGCACTTCCGATGGCAATTAGTGAAGCGATTCCTAGAAGAACCAAATGATAGTAGCGAAGTAGCAGATTCTTCATGGGGCTGTTACTTGTTAGAGGGTTTAGTTTGCAAGTTGGAATCAGCAGAAGTTGTCTGATCGGCGAACTCCAATGCGCTGAGCTTTAGAGAGATGTCGAGAAGTTCCCTGCCCACAATGATGGGAAGTCTCTGGACAGGAGCGGTTCCATCGGGAGTGGGTGGAGCTACAGGAGGTGGAGTATCACGTCTGGGAGGTTCCCCCGAGGTGTTTTGTACGAGGAGCTGATCGATAATCAGGAAATAAGATGCAGTGGAAACGGAATTGATGATTTCCCGGAATGAGCCTTGATTGCATCGAAAGCTGACCTTGATCGCGCATGAAGACGCGTAGGGAGTGGAGGCTTTCGTCGCTGCTGGCAGGGGAGTTTTTTTCGGGAGTTCTTTTTTTGCGCCCAACTCCACAACAGGTCGTGAGAATTCTGAAATGATCAGATCCTTGTGGTTCGCAAGCAATTCACCCAGCCAACTCAAGACCGTAAGTTGTTTGGCCAGAAGCTGAACATCATCCTGTAGAGGAAGCCTGTTTTCATATTCATCAAGACCAAGGTAAAATCCAGGTGGCAGCGTGGCGCCGCTGCTTGTGGCAAGCGCTTTGATCCTGGTCACCTCGTTGCGCAAG
>CAIKYN010000018.1 GCA_903831635.1 uncultured Spartobacteria bacterium | reverse complement strand
TTTCCAAATCCAGCCTGATTCCGTTGTGATGTCACTTCTTTCATGGATTCCTCGGACTTGCCCTCCCATCTTCTGACCCGTGACGCCGCTGCGGTCTGGCATCCCTTCACCCAACATGGTTTGGGAAGGGAACCGATTCCCATGGCCGGAGGCTTCGGGGCCGTGCTTCGAGACACCGAAGGCCGCGAGTACCTCGACATGATCTCCTCATGGTGGGTGAATCTCCATGGCCATGGTCGCCCCGAGCTGGCTCGCGCCGTCTCCGATCAGATCCTGAAACTCGATCATGTCCAGTTCGCCGGAGCCACCCATGAACCAGCCGTGACCCTGGCAGAACGCCTGCTGGAAAAAGCTGGGCTAACCGGAAGTGCGAAGGTCTTCTACTCCGACAATGGCTCCACGGCGGTCGAGGCCGCCCTCAAGATCGCACATCAGTACTGGGTGAATCGCGGCACACCACGGCGTCTCTTCGCCACGCTGCGGGGTAGCTATCACGGGGATACCGTCGGGGCCATGAGCGTGGGACGGAGTTCCGGCTTCTTCGATGCCTTCCACGGAATGCTCTTCGAGACCCTCTCCCTCCCTGTCCCACTGGTCTACGAGGGATTTCTCAATGAGGACGGAGAGCAGGCTGCATTAAACGAAATCCGTCGGACACTCGAAACCGATGGAGAGAGCATTGCTGCCCTCATCGTCGAGCCCTTGGTGCAGGGCGCGGGGGGGATGCGCTTCCATTCTCATCGTTTCCTGAAGAAACTCAGCGAACTGTTTCGCGAGCATGGCATTCCGGTAATCTATGACGAGGTAATGACAGGATTTGGCAGAACGGGGAGTTTCTTCGCGTATCAGCAGACCGGATTCATTCCGGATCTAATCTGCCTCTCGAAGGGAATCACCGGAGGAATCCTACCGCTCGCCGTCACGATCGCATCGAATGATCTCTTCGATTCCTTCCTTGGCAACGACTTCTCCACCGCACTGGCCCACGGTCACAGCTATACGGCGAATCCCGTTGCCTGCGCTGCCGCTCTTGCCAGCCTTGATCTCCATGCGTCGTCGGACTCCCTGGGTCAGGTCGCTCGCATTCATGATCAACTGCATCGACATCTTGATCTGATATCGAGTCATCCCTCAATCAAGCATCCACGCGTACTGGGAGGAATCGCCGCCTTTGATCTGGTCGCTGATGATGCGAGTTACTCGGCGTCAGCAGGAAGGCAGCTCGCGACATTTGCACAAGAGCACGGAGTTTTACTCAGACCCCTCGGAAATGTCCTCTACCTGATGCCACCCTACTGCATCACGAATGAGCAAATTGACCGGGCGTTTGAAGTGGTTGGAGCCTTTTTACGCAATGCTGACGGGGGTAGTCAGGGCGTTGCATGACCAGAACCTTTCTGGCAAAATCACCGTTCATGATCTCCGCTCTCGGACGAGAAACCATTCGGATTGTTTCGGGATTCGGCGACCTCGCCCTATTCACCGGCAGATCGTTCAGTGCCGCGGCCACTACAAAGCGCCTTTTCCGCAGGGTCATCCGTGCCATCTATGAGCAGGGGACAGTCTGCCTTCCGGTGATCTTGATCGTCGGTCTCTTCAC
>CAIKYN010000017.1 GCA_903831635.1 uncultured Spartobacteria bacterium | reverse complement strand
TGCGGCCATCACCAGCTGTACCAATACCAGCAACCCGAGCGTCATGCTTGCAGCGGGACTCTTGGCTAAGAAGGCCGTCGATGCAGGACTGGAGATGGATCCCACAGTGAAGACATCACTCGCTCCCGGTTCCCGTGTCGTCACCGCATATCTCGAGAAGACAGGCCTCCAGCCTTATTTTGACAAGCTTGGCTTCCAGACAGTTGGTTACGGCTGCACCACCTGCATCGGCAACTCCGGCCCGCTCAATCCCGAGGTGGAGAAGGCCATCGTCGACAAGGATCTCGTCGCTGCGGCCGTCCTCTCGGGCAACCGCAACTTCGAAGCCCGTATCCATCAGAACATCAAGGCTAACTTCCTGATGTCCCCTCCGCTGGTCGTGGCCTTCGCCCTCGCAGGCCGCGTCGATATCGACTTCGTCAAGGAGCCGATCGGAAAGGGCAAGGAGGGGCAGGATGTCTTCCTTAAGGATATCTGGCCCAGCCTCGCAGAGATCCGCGACACACTCCGCAGCGCTCTCACCCCCGAGATGTTCGCCACCCTCTACGGCAACTTCGCGGGTCAGAATCCCAAGTGGAACGAAATCAGCGCTCCCACGGGAGCCATCTACGAGTGGGACACCAAGAGCACCTATATTCAGGAGCCGCCGTTCTTCGAGAACTTCGGCATGGAGGCAGGCACCATCACCCCGATCTCCGGAGCGCGTGCCCTCGGCATCTTCGGTGACTCCGTCACGACCGATCACATCTCACCTGCCGGAGCCATCAAGGAGAAGTCCCCCGCAGGGCGGTTCCTAAGCGAACACAACGTCACCAAGGATGATTTCAACAGCTACGGCAGCCGCCGTGGCAACGACCGCATCATGACCCGTGGCACTTTTGCCAATGTCCGCATCAAGAACCTCATGCTTCCCGGGGTCGAGGGTGGAGAGACCCTCCACCAGCCGGACGGAGATCGGATGAGCATCTTCGACGCCTCTCACAAGTATCAGGCGGAGAAGACACCTCTCGTCATCATCGCGGGTCAGGAGTACGGAACCGGCAGTAGCCGTGACTGGGCAGCCAAAGGCACCCGACTCCTCGGAGTGAAGGCTGTCATCGCTGCCAGCTACGAGCGCATCCATCGCTCCAACCTCGTCGGCATGGGCATTCTCCCACTCCAATTCCAAGAGGGAACCACCGCCCAGACCTTGGGCCTTGATGGCACCGAGAGCTACGACATCATCGGCCTCGGCGAAGATCTCAAGCCACGCCAGGATCTGGCCGTGAGAATCACCCGCAAGGATGGCTCCTCACAGGATGTGACCGTCAAGGTCCGCATCGATACTCCGATCGAGGTCGATTACTACCGTCACGGCGGTATCCTCCCCTTCATCCTCCGCCAACTCATCAACGAGGCAAAGTAACGGACTACATGGATTCACAGGGGTAAAGGCAATGAAGGGGATGGTTTACTTTCAACCTCCGCTGAAACCTTTTACCCATCCCTTTTATCCCCTTCATCCCTGTGAGTAATTCCTGTCACACCGATTTGGTTGCAGAAATTTTGCGCCTCAAAAAAGAGCGGAATGCCGTCATCCTGGCGCACAACTACCAGATTGAGGAGATTCAGAATGTTGCCGATTTCGTCGGCGATTCCCTCGGATTGAGCCAGAAGGCGGCGGAGACGGATGCTGATGTCATCGTCTTCTGCGGAGTCCACTTCATGGGTGAGACCGCGAAGATCCTCAGCCCGTCGAAGACCGTCGTCATCCCCGACATGGATGCGGGCTGCTCCCTCTCCGATTCCTGTCCTACAGAGAAGCTCGAGGCATTTCTTAAGGATCACGCCGACAAGAACTACTTCGTCATCGCCTACATCAACTGCAGCGCCGGAGTGAAGGCCCTCGCCGATGTCATCTGCACCAGTGGTAACGCGGTGAAGATCGTCAAGGCAGCACCTGCGGACCGTCCCATTCTCTTCGTCCCCGATCAGAATCTCGGTGCTTGGGTGATAGAGCAGACCGGTCGTCCCATGGATCTTTGGCAGGGCTCCTGTTATGTCCACATGGAGTATACGAGGGATAGTATTGAGCGGGCCAAGCGCGAGTATCCCGGCGCCACCGTTGTTGCCCACCCCGAGTGCCCGCAGGCGGTACGACTCCTTGCAGACGAGGTCTGCTCGACCGAAAAGATGGTGAGTTACTGCAAGAACTCGCCCGCGAATGCCTTCGTTATCGTCACCGAGGAGGGAATGCTTCACCGCCTGCGCCGAGAGATCCCGGACAAGGTCTTTATTCCCGGTCCCACCGATACCTGCGCATGCGCCGAGTGCCGCTACATGAAGAGGAATACCCTCGAGAAGCTCTACCTCTGCCTCCGTGATCTCAAGCCTGAGATTCTTCTTGAGGAAGGCCTACGTGCCAAAGCCGAGAAGTCTGTGCGAAGAATGCTGGAACTCAGCAAGTAGGGAGCATCAGAGATTTTAATATGGAACTCAGGAACTCAGGAAATTGAGTGGTAGTCTGGGTGAAATCTGAGACACGTGGAGTCATCAGGGATCCAGGTGTGAACTGCCTTTAAATTCTTATTTCATTCCTTCTGTTCCTGAGTTCCTGAGTTCCATATTTTATTTTTTATGTCTTCTCCCTACCACGCCGGCCCTATTTCCGAAGCCCTCTGGCAACGGGCGCTGAGCCGTATTCCCGGCGGCGTTAACTCGCCCGTTCGGGCCTTTCGCGGCGTTGGGGGCGAACCCTTCTTTGTTAACAAGGCTAAGGGATGCACCATCACCGATGTCGATGGGCGAGAGTACATTGACTTCGTCGGAACCTGGGGACCGGCCATCCTCGGTCATGCACCACAAGTCGTGATCGAAGCCGTCACCGAAACGGCGAAACACGGTACGAGTTTCGGCATTCCAAATCCCCTGGAGGTTGAGATGGCCGAGACCATCTGTCGCTTGGTTCCCTCCGTTCAGAAAGTCCGAATGACTAATAGCGGCACCGAGGCTGTCATGTCGGCGATCCGCTTGGCACGCGGCTTCACCGGGCGCGATCGCATTGTGAAGTTCGAGGGGTGCTACCATGGCCATGTCGACTCCCTGCTCGTGAAGGCGGGCAGCGGTGCCCTCACCTTGGGGCAACCCGATAGCGCCGGCATTCCCGCTTCTCTGGCTGCTCTGACGACCACAGTTCCTTTCAATGATCTTGAAGCCCTGAAAGCCGTCTTCCGGGATCAGGGACCTGAGATCGCCTGTGTCATCCTGGAGCCAGTGCCCGCAAATGCCGGCCTCTACCTTCCCGAACCCGGCTACCTCAATGCTATCAGGCAGCTTTGCACGGAACATGGTTCCCTGCTCGTCTTTGACGAAGTCATGACAGGGTTCCGTCTTGCACCCGGAGGTGCTCAAGAGATTTTCGGCATCACACCGGATCTCACGACCATGGGCAAGGTTATCGGAGGAGGCTTACCCGTCGGAGCCTTCGGAGGTCGTGCGGACATCATGGATCATCTCGCTCCCCTTGGCCCTGTCTATCAGGCCGGAACACTCTCGGGTAATCCCCTCGCCCTAGCCGCAGGACTCGCCCAACTTAAGGAAATGGAGCGGATCAATGGATGGGCACACCTCGAGTTCCTCGGCGCCCAGATGGAGGAGTCCATGAGAGCCTTGATCAAAGGTAAGCCCCTCACCTTCCAGCGCATCGGCTCCATGTTCTGCCTCTATTTCACTGAAGGCCCGGTCCGCAATCTCGCCGATGCAAAGCAGAGCGATACAGCCGCTTTCGCTCGTTACTTCCACGCCGCACTGGAAAACGGCATCTACTTCGCCCCATCCCAGTACGAAGCGGGATTCCTCTCGACGGCACACTCACCCGAAGTTCTTGAACGCGTAGCCAAGGCACTGCCTCGCCTCCTCCAAATCATTTAGCGGTTCACCGATTTTTTACAGAAGGGGATTCCTCCAGCGAAGTCCTTTGAATCTCGAAAAATCAGTATCATTGCTCTGCAGTTCGGCCTGATGCTCGATCGCCAGTGCGGCCAGATAAGCATCTGTTGTCATATTACCTGCGGTGCCTGACTCATCCAAAAGGCTCAGGAAAATTCCGGTAAACTTTTTACCCGGCTCCACAGTTAATACCACCGGGCACTCGAGCCATTCACGTACGTGCTCCGTGGCGAGCGGTACGGATATCGGATCGACAAAAACTCGCGGATTGGTGACGAGTCGAAGAAAGCCGCTGATTGTTACCCAAGGCAGCCCGACTGGATCCGTCCCATTGAGCAACTCCTCCCACCATGACTTCGCTCGAGGGTGGCTTGGATCTTCC
>CAIKYN010000016.1 GCA_903831635.1 uncultured Spartobacteria bacterium | reverse complement strand
GTAGCGGCCTGAAGCGAGTGTGAAAGACGGTCCACCGGATAGGCTTCGTCCCCACCCAGACTATTGAGAAGGCTTAGGAGAAGGTCGGGCAACTTTTCAAGGTTTTCCTCATGCACCCGCTTCAAAATCGCAAAATCGTCGCGGGACATTTCCTCCATGCTATGAAAATGCATTTTTCCGGAGGCAGGAGGGGAAGAGTCGCCATGACTGGAATCTGGGACAAGTAAGTCTTCGGACATAAGATTTACATTTATAAGGGTATGTCGAAATGTCCAGCAGGCCCTTGAATCATTCCAGCCTCGAGATGACGGCATGAATTCATGAATCGGTCTTGTGCCGACGAATGGTTTTACTCACCACTTTTGACTACGCGTTTGACTCTCCAGTGCCTTGGGGGGTTGAATACATCGCCTCTTCTCTGGGGAACGACACAATTTTACGACACTCAGCACACCATGCCCAAAGACACATCCATCCATAAGATCCTCCTCATCGGAGCCGGCCCCATCGTCATCGGACAAGGGTGCGAGTTCGACTACTCGGGAGTCCAGGCCTGCAAGGCACTCGCCGAGGAGGGTTACGAGGTGGTTCTGGTGAACTCGAATCCGGCAACGATCATGACCGATCCGGAGTTTGCCAACCGTACCTATATTGAGCCAATCACCCCGGCAATCATCGAGAAGATCATTGAGCGTGAAAAGCCCGACGCCCTCCTCCCGACCCTAGGAGGTCAGACAGCTCTGAATGCCGCCATGGAACTCGTCCATAGCGGCGTCCTCGAGAAGCACAAGGTCCGCCTCATCGGAGCCAATGCCGAGGCGATCAAGCGCGGCGAGGACCGCACCCTCTTCAAGCAGATCATGCTGGAGATCGGCCTCGATGTGGCCGAGTCCGGCACTGCCCATACGATCGATGAGGTCTTCGAGATCGCGAAGCAGATCGGAAGCTATCCCCTCATCATCCGTCCCGCATTCACTCTTGGAGGAGCAGGCGGTGGCATTGCGTACAACCGCGAGGAGCTCGAAACGATCGCCCGCCGCGGCCTCGACATGTCACCAACCACCGAGGTCCTCATTGAGGTCTCCTTGCTCGGTTGGAAGGAGTACGAGGTGGAGGTCATCCGCGACAAGGCCGATAACTGCATCGTCATCTGCTCGATCGAGAACTTCGACCCCATGGGTGTCCACACGGGCGACTCGATCACCGTCGCCCCGATCCAGACACTCACCGACAAGGAGTACCAGAAGATGCGCGACGCATCCTTTGCCGTCATCCGAGCAATCGGCGTCGAGACCGGCGGGTCGAACATCCAATTCGCCGTCGATCCGAAGACCGGACGTCAGATCGTCATCGAAATGAATCCCCGCGTTTCCCGCTCCTCGGCCCTCGCCTCCAAGGCGACCGGCTATCCGATCGCCAAGATCGCGGCCAAGCTCGCTGTCGGCTACCACCTCGACGAACTCAAAAACGACATCACCAAGACAACGACTGCCTGCTTTGAGCCGGCGATCGACTACTGCGTGGTAAAGATCCCCCGCTTCACTTTCGAGAAATTCCCTAAGGCCGATCCGACCCTCACCAGCCAGATGAAGAGCGTCGGCGAGGCAATGTCGATTGGACGCACCTTCAAGCAGGCTCTGCAGAAGGCCCTCCGTTCGCTGGAAACCGGCCGTGCGGGCCTCGGCTGCGATACTAAGGACATCGAACCCAGGAATGCCAATGGCAGCTGGGATACCGATCAGATCGAGAAACTCCTCCGCATCCCGAATGCCGAGCGCATTTTTGCTGTCCGCCATGCCTTTCTCGCGGGATTCAGCGCGGAGAAAATCCATGCCATCAGTGCGATCGATCCCTGGTTCCTCGACAACATCCAGGAACTCGTCGAGGAGGAGCAAGCCTTCCGCAAGGATCCTGCCAACATTCCCCTGCGCCACGCGAAGAAACTCGGTTTCTCCGATCGCCAACTCGCCCAGATCTCCGACACCACCGAGGATGCCATCCGCACCAAACGGAAAGCCGAGGGAGTCGAGCCGACCTATCGTCTGGTCGACACCTGTGCCGCCGAGTTCGAGGCAGCGACCCCGTATTTCTACTCCACCTACGGCGACGAGGATGAG
>CAIKYN010000015.1 GCA_903831635.1 uncultured Spartobacteria bacterium | reverse complement strand
TCCGTCGCTCGTGTTGGGGAGACTGAACAGCACCTTCCCCATGGAGGGCCACAATGACATGTATTTTTCTGTCTGGTATGGAGTGTATAATGCACGCTCCAACGAGCTTGATTACTGTTCTGGAGGCCATCCGCCAGCCCTGCTCTGTTCGCCTGGAGAACCCATCAAAACACTCTCTTCAGGAGGCACCGTTATCGGAGCCCTCAACTACTCCCAATACAGAACCGGCAGAGTCACCGTCCCGGCCGGATCACAACTCTATCTCTTCAGTGATGGAGCGTATGAGATTGGGCGTCCTGGCGCCGAGATGATGACGCATCAAGAATTCACGGAACTCGTGGAAGGAATGCAGGGGCCTGAACGACTCACGGCTATTCTGAGCACGATCAGAAAGCAGCATGGCTCGATGGAGTTTGAAGATGATTTCTCCCTCATGGAGTTCCGTTTTTCAGAAGCCCCCGAAGTGCCCGTATCCTCCCTGACCTTACGGAACAACATGGGGGAACTCACCCGACTTCTCCGCTTTACCGAAGATTTCTCCACCATGCATGGCATCGCCAAAGAGGATCTCATTGATGTCGATGTGATCCTTGAGGAAATGGTTACCAATGTTTTCAAATACGGCGGTATTCCCTTTGAAACTGAGGCCTGTTTGATCGAAATGAGACTTCGTGGAGCGCTCATGGAAATCAGGATTGAAGACAAGGGGAAACCATTTAACCCGCTTCTCCTTCCCGAGGTGGATACGGCCAAGGGGATCGAGGATCGTCCGATCGGCGGACTCGGCATTCACTTCGTCAAGAAGCTCACCGATTCACAGCACTATGAATACAAGGAAGGGAAGAATGTCCTCACCCTTACTAAGGAATTGCGTTCCTAAGACGAGCGAAGTTGTGATTTTTTAGATCACCTCTGGAGGCAGTTTATTCCCAAGGGCTCTTTGATTTTGAGGAGATAGCTATGCACATCAGCCGTAATAAACCTACGGCAAGAGCAAGACAACGACGCTAGAACTCAAAAGCAAAAGCACTCAGGCGACGCAGCAGGCACCGTCGGAGTAACCCTCTTTCAGGAATGCGGCAAACTCCGCTCCTCCCCTGGCCTGAATGGAGGCGAGGAATTTATTTCGCTGATCGACGGTCATTGGTTGGGCAATCAGAGCCGCGGCGACAGCTTGCTGGGCGTAGGCCATCGAATCAATGCCGATGCACTGTGTGGCGACGACGGGGTAGCTTAGCGCGTAGTCGATCACCTGCTGGACGGTTACCATGCCGTGAAGGCTAGCCCTCTTACTTCCGCCGAATCCCTTCATTCCAATGGCGGCGATCCCTTTCTCCTGCATTAGGGGCAGGACGATCTTGTCGAAATCCTTCGCATGGAGCGTGTTTCCCAAGACGGAGACCGGGAGAAGGGATGCATCCCAAGGATACCCACTGTTGATCATACGGACGTGAGCCTGGGGACTTGTATGTCCGGTAAAGCCGACATAACGGACCATTCCCTTGCGCTTAGCCTCGTCCAGTGCCTCGAGAATCCCATCCTTGCCAAGATGGAAGTCAACATCGGCATCCTGGATCTCGTGGATCATCCAGAGATCGATGTAGTCGGTCTTGAGCCTCTTCATCTGGGCCTGAAGCATCTGCAGGGCCTTCTCCTTATCAGTGCC
>CAIKYN010000014.1 GCA_903831635.1 uncultured Spartobacteria bacterium | reverse complement strand
GATCTCCGCACACACACTCGGCAATACGATCCAGTTCCTCTCGCCAGTCACTCTGAATGATGGCTTCTCCCGTGACCACGGCGTCCAGAACCTCTCGCTGAATGGTTCTTCCCAGGTCACCCTCGCCTCGTATGCCTCCGCCGCCGGACTCAACAGCGTCGTGGGTGGCACCGGTCCTAGCACGATCATCGCCTCGGCCGACACACCGGCCGGTGGCACGCTGACCATGGACATGAGGGCCAGCACCTTCACGGAAGCCCCGGGAGATGTGCTTGTCGGCAGCTTCCTTTCGCCGAACGACTTCATCGTCAACGCAACGCAGTTCCCTCTGGACACGATCAGCGGTGGCGCCAAGAGCGACACGCTTAACATCGAAGGTTCTTTCTCGACGGACGATGGATTCCTCAATGTCCGCAGCGTCGAGGTCCTAGAGAATCGAACAGGAGGCTATTCGTCCATCACTCTTGGAGCAAATGCGTCCGCGGCTGGCATTCGAGAAGTCATCGGAGGCAATGGTTACAACACCCTCTACCAGACCTCCTCGGAGACGACCGCTCTCACGCTTGTCGGCGGAAATATTAATAATTTCATCAGCGTCTTCAGTCAGGCCGAGCTTGCCCATGATTCCATTATTGGCGGAACGAGTATTGAGCCGAGCGGAAGCACGCTTCAGATTGGTTCTGCGGCGTACCTCAATGACAACGCCTTCAGCAAGGTCAGCGACATGCAAGCCCTCGCGCTGAGCGGACAGTCGGCTGTCACTCTTGGTGCTGATGCCCAGTCGGCTGGGATCAATTCGGTCTTCGGGGGATTGGGAACTGTTTCCCTCACTCAGACAGCAGGGGACACTCTTGCGACTGTCCTCATCGGTGGCGCCAACGGCAATAATATCTTCACCATTGATGCCGGTGGTGGTAGCACCATTGGCGGCGAGGGAACTCCAGTTCATGAGTCCCTTCTTGGTTCTAGCCTAGGGGGTAATTACGCATACGAGAGTCCCGTTTATACTTGGGGCGGCCTCTCCCTCTCGAATGCCTATATCGGTAGCGGATCGGCTTATCTCTACAACACCAGCACTCTGGAGGGTATCACATTGGGTGGTTCCAATGGCAAACCCTTCACCTTGGAATCGGCGGATTTCAGCCTCTTCTCGGGTTCAGGATATCTCCCCACGCAGACATTCACGCTGCAGGGCTACGACTCCACGGGCAGTGCGATCTCGGGCGATTCGCTGACATTCAGCGGAACTGCTGGCTCCGATACGTTGGTTAATTTCGGCACGCTCTTCAGCGGTGCCTTTGAGGTCGGCATTAATGGAACCACCTCTGATTCCACGGTCAACTATTTCGGGATCTCATCACTGGTTGCCGACACGCTTCCCTCTCAGGGCGAGCAGACGCTGACCTCCTACACCTTCTCCGGGTATAACTGTAACATCCCGACAGGTTCCGCCTACGCGGGACTCAGCTTCTCCGGCTTCTACAACAATGGAGTGACAGGAGCGATCTCCAATCAGTTTAACACGGTCATCAGTGAGACAATTCACTCGGCTTCGAATGGCAACTTCACCCTCGGCTCTATTGATTATACAACAGAGTCCTCGGATAGTCCTTATAGTTGGATAGCTACAGGTTACGACAGCCTGGGCAACACGATTCCGGGAGAGGTGGCCACACTGACGGCATCAAGCAACTACACGACGACGAATCTCGGGGGCGCATTTGCGCAAGGCTCGGACTATATCGTCCTGACCCAGTCCACTGGTAACTACGGTCACTACTTGTGGATCGATAGCCTCACCTATGATCTCCCGACCATCAGTGAGGGAGGATCGACGATCCTGCCTTTTAACAATGACACGATCAATGGTACGGCAGGAAGCAACACGCTGAATGTTGGCATCCAAGCAACGCTTCATGACAGCGATTTCGTGAATGTCTCCAACATCAGCGTTCTCTCGCTGACGGGAGCAAGCAACGTGACCCTAGGAGCTGACGCCACGGCTGCAGGCTTCCAGAGTGTCCTTGGTGGAAATGGTGGTGATAGCTTCCAGGTCGGCAACCTCGGCACGATCGACATCATCGGTGGCGCCGGAGTTGATACTGTCTCGACCGCCACCACGTACACGATCAGCGACTCTCTCCTTGGTTCGCTGAAGTCAGTGGAGGTCCTTCAGACGGGAAGTACCTACACCAAAGTAACTCTCGGCTCTGCAGCACAGGGTGCAGGCATCAGATCACTCATCGGTGGCACCGGTAGCGACTACACGACGGTTGACCAGAGCTTCGCCAACAACCTTTATTACGATGGCACCGCTTCCTCGACCTACGAGGGAATCGGCTTTGCTAACCAGCAGCAGTTCGCCAACGCCACGCTGATCGGCAATGGATGGACAGGTTCCGATTATAGCTCTGGAATGGCCATCGCAGCAGGTTCAACCCTCAGCGACTCTGCCTTCCGCAACAAGAGCGGTCTGAGTGACCTCTACCTCAATGCTAGCGAGTTTGCGGCACACTCGGAGGTTACCTTCAGCTCCTATGCTTCTTCGGCCGGGATCAAGAGCGTCACGGCAGTTCGCGGCAGCATCACGGTCAACCAGTCGACCTTGGATGCGAATGGTCTGCTGATCGATGATTCGCTCTACACCAACCTTGGCGGCAATCTCTACAACTTGCAGGATTTCTCATTACTGGAAGGCCACACGATTGCCCCCGGAGTGGTTGCTCCTGCGATCCTACCAACAGTTGTTGGACAGGACACGATCTATGGATCCGGTTTGACTGATACCTTGGCAGTGGGTGGATTCACCGCTTCATCGAAATATCAGCCCGAGTTCCAGAACGTCCACAATGTCGGCGTTCTTTCACTCAGTGGCGGTGGCAGCGCATCTGGAAAGTATAACGAAACCATCGGTGGAGCCGTGTTGCTTGATAACTCG
>CAIKYN010000013.1 GCA_903831635.1 uncultured Spartobacteria bacterium | reverse complement strand
TTCAACTCCAGGCGCTCATTCATGTGGACATGCCCTTGAAGGATTGCCACGACGGGCCGATAGCGAAGTTTTTCCATCACTAGGTTCGCATTCAGCACACTCACCCTTCCAGGTGACGGCCCAACAAGGCCTCCTAAGGATCCGGAAACAAAAGTATGAAAAGGAATATGTGTGCAGAGGATGATGGGCTCATTTTGGGGAATCGTGGCGAGTTCATGGTCAAGCCACGCCAACTGGTCCTCATCGATCCATCCCTGATAGGGCTCCTTACCCCCCACCACCTTGACCGAGTCGAGCATGAGGAATCGGTATCCGCTCGAGTGAAAGGAGCGATAGGTATGCTCTAATCCAAAATACTTTCGCCACCTCCAGCGGGGATCTCCAAGTGCAGGAGTCCCATTATCCTGAAGTGGTTCGTAGAAGTCATGATTGCCAATGAGCGGCTCAAGCCTTGTCTGAAGTTTCTTAAGGAAGGTGTCGGCAAGCCCCCAACGGTGCTCCATCTCCTTTCCCGGGGAGTGAAATCCCCCATGAACAAAATCCCCTCCCCCGATGATGAGATCAGGCTTGAGGGAGTTCATCAGTTCCGCCGTACGCTCCAGCCAAACTGGAGCATCATGCTCATCCATGGCATGACAGTCCGTGAGAAAACCGAGTCGAATCGGCTTTAATCCGGACGGAAGCTCCACTCCACCCAGAACTCTCGGCAGCAGAATCTGTGAGGCAAAAAAAGCGCCGAGCCCGACAACGAAATCACGCCTGCTCCAGGCGGGCAGCTGATCTCTGGATGACATATCAAGCACCAAGTCCGAGCCAGAACGATGGTTTCTGCTCGGGGGTGCGCTTGTCAGTCGTGAGTCGAGATTCCATCATCCCTGCCAATCGCACAAACGGGAGACCTATCAAGAGGTAAAGAGCGGCAACCGTGATACCGGTGCCGAAATAGTCGAATGTCTGGGTGGAGATGCGGTTGTAGGCCCCAGTCAAGTCGATCAGAGTCACTGCCGATACAAGGGACGAGTCCTTCAGGAGGGAGATGAAATCATTGGTTACCGGGGGGAGCACAAGCCGGAAGGCCTGGGGAATGATGACATGCCGGAGTCCCTGGTGATGGGTCATTCCTAGTGCTCGGGCGGCTTCCATCTGTCCTTTAGGAATGGCAAGCAGTCCGGCGCGGTAGTTCTCTGCCTCGTAGGCAGCATAGTTCAGTCCCAATCCGAGAAGTCCGGCGATGAACGGCTGGAGCTTGATGCCGATATTCGGAAGACCGTAGAAGATAATGAAGAGCTGGATCAGAAGCGGAGTTCCGCGGATCACCTCGATATAAATGGTGGAGATCTGCCTGAGAGGAAAGGGGCCATAAACCCTCATGAGTGCAAGCAGGAATCCCAAGACGATGGCGATCACCATGCCGAGGATAGAAATCTCAAGAGTCAGGATCGAACCCTGCAACAGGATGGGCCAATAGTTCAGGATACGCTGGAAACGTGCCACGATCCCGCTTTGTGCATCAAACTGGGCGGCAAAGGCCTTGTATTCGGTATCGGGAAGGGAGGGTTCGGAGGACTGGTTGTAAGCCGAGGCCATTACAGGAGTCCAGAGACCCCACCGGGAAAGGATGTCGCGCATCTCGCCGGAATCAATCATTTCCTTGAGCGCAACATTGATTTGTTGCACAAGCTCGGGTCGGCTTCGGGAGACGGCGATGCCATAGGTAATCTTCCCGAAAGGAGGGCCCGTGAACTCGAGCTTGGGATTCGGTGCGGCGTAATATTTTGCGATCGGAAAATCCAGAAGGACACCATAGTTGCGACCATTTACCACATCATCATAGGCATGGACTTCATCGTTGTAGGTCTTGACGATAACATTCGGGGTGGACTGCAGCATCTTGAGCGCAGCGGTTTGGTCGATAGTCCCGATCTTACGGCCGGAGAGTTCGTTAAGTGACTCCACCGGTGGCGTCCCTTTGGCCACCACGAGCTGCTCGAAGGTGGTGTAATAGGGATTACTGAAAAGAACCTCCTGCCCCTTGTCAGCGGTGATCTCGATACCGCAGATCACGCAATCATAGAGACCGCGTCCGAGTCCCGGAATAAGACCATCCCAGCTGTTCTGGACGAGCTTGGGCTCTCGCCCCATATGGCGGGCGATTCCACAGATGATCTCATACTCAAATCCCGTCAGCCTATTGTTCCTATCATAGAAGGAGAAAGGGGCATTACTGGTGATCTGAGAGGCCCAGCGTAAAAGCGGAGCAGCGGCTGAATCAGGCTTCTCGGCCCCCACCAGCAGTGAGGGAGCAAGGCACAACAGCAGGGCTAAAAAACGAGTCTTCATCCGTGTTTTCATCCGTGTTTTCCTTAGAGGAAGCGATGCAGGAAACGGCGGGTGCGCTCGTCCTTGGGGTTGGTGAAGATCTCATCCTCGTCGGAGATCTCCACGATCTCACCCGCCTCCATGTAGATGATGTAGTCGGAGGCATCCCTTGCATATCGGATCTCATGGGTCACGACGATCTGGGTCATCCCCTCGGCATCGAGAGTCTTCATGACTGCGAGCACCTCATCGACAAGCATTGGATCGAGGGCGGAGGTCGGCTCGTCGTAGAGCATGACCTTGGGGTTCATCGCCAGGGCTCGGGCGATCGCGGCGCGCTGCTGCTGGCCGCCGGATAGCTGAGCAGGGAAGCGTTTGGCAAACCCAGCCAATCCAACCTTCTCCAGCTGTCGAAGTGCATTCTCCTCGGCTACCTCGCGTGGTTCTTCCTTCACCACCAACGGAGCAAGCATCACGTTTTCCAAAATAGTCTTGTTGGGGAAAAGATTGAACTGCTGGAAGACCATACCGACACGCTGTCGGAGTTCATGGGCAAGATCATGAAATCTCGGATCCACACGCGTTTCACCCTCGGAGCGCTTCAAGGTAACGCCGGCCATCGAAATGATCCCCGAGTCCATGGTCTCGAGGGCATTGAGGCAGCGAAGCAACGTCGACTTCCCGCATCCACTGGGCCCGATGATGGAGACCAGATCACCCTCCTCCATGTCGAAGCCGACCCCTTTCAGGATCTGGACATCACCGAAGCTCTTGCGGAGATCACTGACATGAACAATCGATTCTTCAGACATGAAATATCATGTTGTGCCAAAACCCCTGCCAAAATCCAGAACAAGGTGGGAGTCGGCTGGTGACGTTTCCGTCACAAGAGGATCAGCGCTCCCCCACAATGATGACGGTCACACCGGTCAGCAGCAGTAACCCTCCGATCATTGTGGTAAGCGTAAGCTGGGATTGTCGGAAGAAAACCCAGGTGAAGAGCACCACGAAGAAGGGGTAAGAGATCTCAATCAAAGAGGTCAGCGTGGGGTTCTTCGCAGACATCGCAGCATAAGTAAGATAGGCACCGAGCGCTCCGATGCCGATGGAGAAGAGGAACCATCCCATGTCTGATCGGTCGATATCGGCATGCTTCCAGATATTGGGGAGAGTTCCTGAGGAGAGTAGGGCAACCGAGGCCCCCAAGGTGCAGAAGAGCGAATAGCCAAAGAAAAAAAGCAAGGGACTGAACCCCTTTCTTAGGATCTCAGAACTGGCAGCATAACTCATGCCCCAACAGACGGAGGCAGCAACGGCATAGATAATCCACATAGTATGAATAAAAGAAGGAAAACGATGGCACCGAACCATCCATTCCTCAAACGGTAACTCTAATAGCGAAGTTCAAAAGCTCGGAGCCCCTTGCCTTTTCTCCACAAACGGGACAAGTCTAGCCTTATGGGTATTGAAATCGAACGGAAGTTCCTCATTCGCGATGGTTCCGAGAATCACTGGCGAGGCGACGTCACCGGCATATCCTATGTGCAGGGATACCTCTCCAGGGAACGCGGACGCACGGTGCGTGTTCGGATTGCGGGACCCAAGGCCTACATCACCATCAAGGGAGAGGTGCAGGGAATCTCCCGTGCGGAATTCGAATATGCGATTCCACTCGAGGATGCACGAGCCATGCTCCCGTTATGCGACGGACCGCTCGTCGAGAAAACGCGTCACCTCATTCCGCACGAAGGTTATGTCTGGGAGGTCGATGTTTTCCACGGCGACAACGAAGGCCTGACAGTCGCTGAAATCGAACTCAAGGACGAAGGCCAGCACGTTCCCATCCCGGAATGGGCAGGTGAAGAGGTGACCGGCGATCCCCGCTACTATAACTCCTCTCTTTCACGACATCCCTACCGGGAATGGAAAGAGGGTATCCAAGCCACATGACGAAATCGTCATTCTCGAACTGCTCAAGCCATTGGACTTTCAGAAAACACAGCTTACTTTAACGATTCAATAGACAACAAAATGCAAAACAGACTCCCCTTCACCAACCGCATCGTTTTCCTTGGCTTCGGCGCCGTCGCTCGCTGCACCATTCCTGTGCTCCTGAAGCATATCGAAGTGCCTCTCGATAAGATCACGATTCTTGACTTTGATCCCAACGAGGAGGCTCTGAAGCCTTGGACGTCTCAGGGAGTCCGTTTCCAAAACATCCGGATCACCCCGGATAATCTCTCAGCTGTTCTCGGGGAGCATCTCTCCCCGGGGGACCTTCTAATTGATCTTGCCTGGAATATCGACTGCTGCGAGATCGTCTCCTGGTGCCACGATCACGGGGTCCTCTATGTGAACACCTCGGTAGAACTCTGGGATCCCTACGAGCACTCCAAGGGGGCTCACCCCACGGAGCTCACTCTCTACTGGCGTCACATGAACCTTCGTAAGATGAAGGCCGCTTGGTCTCAACCGGGACCCACTGCCGTCCTCGAGCATGGAGCGAACCCAGGCCTCATCAGCCACTTCACCAAGCAGGGCCTGCTCGACATCGCGGCCCGCTGCCTGGAGGAGAAGAAATTCACGGGCGAAGCTGCTGAGCGCATCGTGACGCATGTTCGCAACCAGAGCTTCAATCATCTGGCTCACGAACTCGGGGTGAAGGTCATCCATTGCAGTGAACGCGACACGCAGATCACCAACAAACCGAAGGAAGTCGACGAGTTCGTCAACACTTGGAGCGTTGAGGGATTCCGCGAAGAGGGAACAACCACGGCCGAACTCGGCTGGGGAACCCACGAGAAGGAATTGCCACCCTTTGCGATCGAGCACACCGATGGAACACAGAGCCAGATCTGCCTGGCCCGAATGGGGATGAACACCTTTGTGAACAGCTGGGTACCCCCGAATCACCGGATCGTCGGCATGGTGGTCCGCCATGGAGAGGCCTTCAGCATCACCGAGAAACTCACGGTGCGCGAGGGTGACAAGACCATTTATCGCCCGACCGTTCATTACGCCTACTGCCCCTGCGATTCCGCCATTGCCAGCCTCCACGAACTTCGTGGAACCGACTACCAACTCCAGTCCCGTATCCGCATCTTGACGGACGAGATCATCAGCGGTGCCGACATCCTTGGATCTTTCCTCATGGGGCATCCACTCGGCGCCTGGTGGTGCGGTTCCGATATGTCGATCGAAGAATCACGACGCCTCGTTCCCCATCAGAATGCGACCACGATCCAGGTTGCCATTTCGGTCGTCGCGGCCTGCATGTACATGATTGAGAATCCCGACAAGGGAGTCCTTCTCCCCGACGACCTTCCCCACGAGTATGTGCTCGGTATTGCGAAGCCTTGGCTTGGCGACTTCCTATCCCTGCCCTCGGACTGGACACCTCTCAAGCATTACAAGAACGCTTTCCCGGGATACAATGATCCGAAGCTCGACCATGAGGATCCCTGGCAGTTCAAGAACTTCCTGATCAGCGACGGGGATTAATCTTCCCTTCAACGGGGAACTTGGTGGCTTCGCTCCAAGGAAACCGCACCATGAGTTCCATAAAAAAAACTCCCCGATCGAGGAAGAGTCCCTCAAAAGGCTCTACACCTGCGAAGTTAGGAAAACTGCGTTTTCATCTCAGGCGTGGAGAGCCGATCGGGGAGGAACTCAAGATCATCGCACGACTCCACCTTGAAAAATCTCTCGACGAACTTTCTGGCAACAATGTCTCTCCAGAACCTGTCCATGAGGCACGGACATCGATTAAAAAAGTACGCGCAGTCATCCATCTCGCCTCCCCTGCCCTAGGCAGTGTTCGCCGGAATCTGATCTCGGAACTTCTCCATGATGCGGCGATGCGACTTGCTCCCCTGAGGGACTCCGAAGTGCAGGTCCAGACACTCGATCTCATGTTGGAAGCCGATGGGTTGACGCCGGAGGAATTTTCCTCCCTGAGAAGTGGTCTTGCTGATATCGCCAAGCAGCGCCGTGCCAATGATATTCGTCAGATACCAAGAGTAAGGGGATTCCTAGACGAGGCCCTCAAAGCAGTGAAAGCCTGGCCCCTGGAACCGCTCCAAGGGAAAGATGTGAATCGCCGTATCCGACGCATCTACCGAAGAGGAAGATCCCTGCTCGAATTTTGTCAGGCCAGCGACGATCCGGAGGAGTTTCATACCTTCAGAAAAACCATTAAACAGCTCTGGTACTCCATTCGGATTACCTCGCGATCCTGGCCCCAAGAGGGTGAAGATCTTATCCAAGAACTCGGCCTGATGGGTGAACTGGCAGGCAAGGAACGTGATTTCAGCCTTCTTGCTGAAACACTCCGTCTCGGCCCGGCAAACAAAGCATCTCAGCGCTTAATCGCGATACTGGAGGAGGAGCTTCCAAAATTGAGACGTGCCACACTGACCTCAGCCAATGCATTCTTCGAACAGAGACCCAAGTCCTTTGTGGAGCACCTGGATCTCTAAAACTCTCCCCATTACTCTAATTGGGCATGATACCAGACTCCTCCTCTCTGCCGCTCCACAAAGTCGATTCCCTCCTGCTGCAGACAGTCGAGCAGGCGGTTGCCATCGTCCGCCCCAACTTCCACATGGGACTCGATCTAGTGCTTGCGATCATTCCCCCGGTGATTGCACTCCTGATCTTCCATGAGAAAACCAGGATTCCGGCGCTCTTCTGGTGGCCGCTGTTGGGAATCATGGTTCTCTTCCTCCCGAACGCACCCTATGTCCTGACGGATGTGATCCATTTCGTTGCCAAGGTTCGCGTCACACCACCTCTGCCGATCTGGGCGATGAGTCTCCTTCTCGTGGAATATTTTTTCTATTTTCT
>CAIKYN010000012.1 GCA_903831635.1 uncultured Spartobacteria bacterium | reverse complement strand
ATTTCCCAGCTGAATCAGACCGGTGTGCTCGCCACTGCGGCAAGCTATCCGTACCACCTCATCGAGGAACCACTCATACCCAGTAGCCCATCGAAGCCAAAGATCAAGCTGACCCTGCTTCTGAGTTTTATCTTTCTTTCCGTGGGTGCAGTTGCGGCCATCATCCTTATTGATGGCTTGAGTCCCGGAATCCGCACCCTGGATGATGCCGAGGAGAGTCTTCATCTTCCAGTCTTGGGAGCCATTCCCGACATCGAGTTAATAGCACCGGAAATATTGTCGCAACAGCTTGCACGCGAAAGAGCCGTCCTTCCCGAGCGAATCAACCGATTCAAAAAACTTGTCTCTGAAATTAGATCAAAAAAAAGATCTCTCAGGGATTTGACACTCAATGATTTCAAGTCGCTCGTCTATCAAGCCCCCAAACTTCCTGAAGAGCAACCGCCGGAAGCCAAAACAATGCCTCTCGTGGAGGATCCTGCAGCACAGATTTCGGAGGCTTACAGAACACTCCGTGCTTCTATCGACATGCTTCTTCCTTCTCAGGACTACCAGTTTCTACTTTTTACGAGCGCCGTTCCGGAAGAGGGCAAATCTTTCACCTCCATGAACTGTGCTATTGCCTTCGCTCAGCAGGGGTTCAAGACCCTCTTGATCGACGGAGATCTCAGACGCCCCACCTTTCATAAGACTCTCCTCAATGGTGAGGAACGCGCCGGGCTTACCGACTATCTGGCTGGATCATCATCTCTTGATGATGTTATCTGCATGACGGCAATTCCTGGGCTCTTCTTGCTCACCTCTGGGCAAAAAGTCAACAACCCCTCGGAGCTTCTTTCCAGATCAGACCTTCCTGGCTTAATCTCCAAGCTCAAAGGAAGATTTGATCGGATCATCATCGACAGTGCGCCCGTTAACGCTGTTAGCGACACTCTCTATCTGACATCAGCAGCACAGAAAGTCATCCTCGTCATGAAGGCGGAAAAGACACCATTGGCCGCAATCCGCAGAGCCATTAAGCTCGTCAGGGGAACAGGAACAACCCTTGCCGGAACCGTTCTAAATAGGATGAGTCGAGGCATATCCTCTGGATACTATTATTACTATTATGGTGATAAATACCAAAAAGACAGCGTCTACGGCACAGGAAATAAATTTTAGATTAACTACTTTTAAAACTTCTTATCCTCTGTACAGAAAATAAAATCGTTTGTTAGGAACCAGGCTTTTTATCTGGAGAGTCATTGAATACCAACCAGGGCTGCAGCATAAACAACCTAGAAGGCTTCACGACCAGAAACACTCACTGAAAAATGTCTATCTGGTTTAAAAAAGAAGTTAAAGATTCCCTGGCAAATCATTGCATTCTGATGTTTTCTGGAGCGGACGCGTTAAGTGCCGTAGCTGCATTGACTACCGCCCACTTGATCCGTTTCAAGGTAATCCCAGGAGGTATACTTAATCACTCCCACCTGATCACTTATTTAATGATTGTTAGCGGCAGTCTGCTCTTTCTGATAAACTTGACACTTTTTAATGGATACAGTCCCCATACGCTGATGCGTTTAAAAAGAAACTACCTAGTAGTTTTTAAATCATCCTTGTTATGGTTGCTCATCTTGCCTTCCATCACGCTATTTATCGAGGTTCTTCCATCGGTCTCACGAGGATTCATCCTGATAGCCTCTTTTTTACTCTTCATCATGGTCTTGGGTGCAAGATTCGTGCTTTTAATTATCCTTAGGGAGTTGCAGGTTATCACAGCGCTACGACAGAGAATTCTTTTTATCGATTGGAGTCCGAAAACCGAATTGTTAGCAGAGAAAATCTTCACAGATCGCTATCATCCTTATGAAATCGCCGGAATCGCTCCACCACCTGGGGATCATTTCAGCCACCCCCCCTCTATGCAGTATCCAGTTTTGGGATCCCATAAGGAAATCGATCATTTATTCAAACAGGGCCTCGTTCAGATTGCGATTCTAGCCGACGTTGATAGAAATCAGAAAACCATCGCATCCATTATCTCTCTATGCGAAAGACACTTGATAACCTTCATGATGATTCCGCTGAATTTTCAGATCCTCCTCACGGGATTGCAGGTGACCACCATCAGTGGGATTCCTGTTTTGGGAATCACCGAGTTACCATTGGAAAAACCACTTTTTTCCTCAATAAAACGGCTCTTTGATCTAGTCGGCTCACTCATTGGCTTGGTCTTGTTTGCACCAGTGATCCTCTTTTTTTGCATTCTGGTTGTCATTGAGTCACCCGGACTACCGATCTACGCTCAAGTGCGGTCTGGAAAAAACGGCAAACTATTTAAAATCATCAAAATCCGCAGTATGAGACTCGATGCGGAAAAGGAACGTGGTGCTCAGTGGGCAACAAGCCAAGACCCCCGACGTCTCAGAATCGGAGCTTTCATGAGAAGATGGAATATCGATGAGCTTCCACAGTTCTGGAATGTGTTCAAGGGAGAGATGAGTCTTGTGGGTCCCAGACCAGAACGTCCCGAGTTGATTGTAAACTTCAAGGAAACAATCAATCACTACAATGCCCGGCACAATATCACCCCCGGTATGACTGGTTGGGCAGCCGTCAATGGACTTCGTGGCGACACCGATCTGCAGGAACGCATTCGTTACGATCTTTACTATATGGAGAATTGGAGCATCGCTCTCGATCTTCAGATTATCTTAATGACCTTCATGAGTTGGAAGGGAGCAGCTTGAGTAGATGACCTGAAATGATGCTTGAGGAAACAACAATAACCCCGCTGATTTTCAAGAAATCGTGGGTGAGTTTCTTTATAGCTATTTGGTGTATTTCTCTCCCTATCAACACGTTTGTAATCATACCCTCAAATCAGGGAAGCCAGATAGCCAATATCATGGGTTTTGCCAGCCTCCTCTTCATAGTCCTATTCCAAAACTCTCTTCCAAAAGAAAAATTAAGATTTTACTACAGGGATTGGATCGTTCTGACCATCCTCCTTGTACTCTTCATGTGCGCAAGCCAGTTGGGGCATCTCTTCAACGATTTGGTATCCATTCGAGATCTAAATCTCATCCGTTCTGACGACAGAATTCTCTTCCGTCCACAATTATTTACACAGACTCTTTATTTAATCGCAAGTTTTGGAATCTTTACTTTTTTTCGACACTTCCTGCCTAAGGAGAGTATCCGTTACATCTTCATTGGTGCTTTCGTTATGGTCCTATATGGCCTCTACGAATGGCTCTTTTTCCTGATTTTTCACCATTCAGGTGATTTTATCGCTAACCGAGTTTTTAGCTCCGATATGGAAGAAGCAGCAAGCTGGACGCAAGGATTGGATTTTGGAGGCACTTCCGTGATGAGGATCAAGAGCACCTTCGGTGAGCCTTCATTTTTCACAGCCGCATGCGTTCCGTTTATTTTTTTAAGTTTACTAACCAAGCGTTATTTTCTCGGCACGCTTTGCCTTCTCTGCATGATCCTTTCATGGTCGACGACTGCTTTCGCCGCTATTTTCGTTTGTATTCTCATGATGGGGATTGCCATCAAGAAGAGTCGAAAAGCGGCTTTTCTTTCCTTTATCATCGCTTGCCTTGCCTTTGGTATTTTCACAGTCACCATGCCTGATCTTTTTGACCAGATGTTCAGGGCTAAAATCATGGGAGACAATGATTCTGGAAGAGTGCGAAATGAAATTACCGCACTCTCGGATCATAACATGGAAAAACTGAGTATTTTTCAAAAATCTGTGGGTGTTGGCTTTGGATATGTCTATGCAAATGTTACCAATGCGATCCGTATCAATATGGGATATCTAGGACTTATCCTATTTCTCTGGTTTTTTCTCTGGCCCTATTTCTGTTCCGCACTCCGGGGAACGTCCGCAATATGGCCT
>CAIKYN010000011.1 GCA_903831635.1 uncultured Spartobacteria bacterium | reverse complement strand
CGACGGAGGCTGCCGCGTCGCTGGAAGACTGTCTTGCAGAGCTCGGCCTCGTTCATGCCAAGATTCGCCGGAGTTGCATAGTCCCAGAAGATACGAAGTGCTTCCGCGCCATGATCAATAGCTTCAGCTGTCTGCGCCCATTTGACGAGGGTAAAGAGTTGGGCTTGCAGGGTGTGGTCCAATGGCTGGATGTCTAGGATGACTCCGCGCTTCTGTCCCAGCTCCCGCTCCTTGATGACGATGTCGCACTCGTCGGTAAAGGCGTAGCGAATGTCCTCCGGCAGGGCTTCCCAACGTGTCTTGTCAACAGTCACCGTCGCCCACGTATCGATACCACCACGGCCTGGCAGGTAGTCGAGAAACGAGGGTATCGTAGGTGGCAGAGCAGGTGAGGTGTAGTTAGGTGCCAGTATCTCCCGCAACTCGTCCTCGGCCTTTTTCACCGCAGCCTGGCTCATAGTGATGCGATCCCCGCCATTCACTGAGAATGAGAGAGGGACCTCATCCGCCGCTCCGTCGGAAACACTGACGAGCTCTGAAGGGCTGTCGTGATCGCTTGCTTGAAGATCGGCGAGCTGTAGGTTCGGCTGAGGCTGACGCGATGGTCCCTTGCCGTAGAGCTTGAAAGTCGGACTCGAAGTTCCGTCTTGATCATTGACAGTCTTCAGCACCGCTCTCCTGGGCTGAGCCAGATATGCGTAGTATGCCTTGTGCTGTCCCTGATCATCCTCATCAGATGAATTATCATCATCAGATGAATTACCGCGCTTGAAGGTAGTCTTTCCCTTCTTCGACTTTTGAGCTTGAGCTTTTCCAGCAAACTGCTTTTGGCTCGAACAGGCGGATCGTTGTCCACGGCAGGAGTCGTCCCGGGAATCGTGTTGACGCTGCTTGTCCTTGTAACCGTCCTGGTTGCGGTAGCGGTCTTGGCATCCGTTCGACGGGCGATTCTCTTGGCCACGATCTTGCATCAGCTGGTCGAGCTTCTTCACGGATTGCCCAACAATGGAGAATAGATCGTTGATCTTCTGATCGATCGACTTGCCATGATGTTCCTGTGGTTCCGGATCCGCCTTGGACGATGATGGTCTCGTAGAGTCCAGGCGATCTTGGAACTTCTTGCCCGGTCGTTGTTGGTCTTGCAACTGAACCCGTGGCTCCGGGACTGCCACCATGGCAACATGGCGATCCTTCGTCGATGTCACCTGTAACTCAAAACTGTCACGGAGGCGCGCCATGAAGGTCTTGGCATTCATCGGCATATTCTCGGATTTCAGGTCGGCTATGCTGGTTGCAAGCTTCTTGATCTTCTCACGTTCGTTCTCATGAATCTTGGACATTGGTTCCGATTGTAATTGATTGTGAATGACACCATCAACGAATTCCGCATCCAAAGATCCTTGATCCAGCTTCTTGACTATACATGTGAGGCTGAGAATGCTATGCACCGAATCCATATTTTCCACCACTTAGCTCGGCTCGTGAAAGATTTCGTGAGGAGCAAGTAGTGCTTT
>CAIKYN010000010.1 GCA_903831635.1 uncultured Spartobacteria bacterium | reverse complement strand
GGAAGTGACCGGCGTCGAGGCAGAGGAGCTTTTGGTTCTTCACGGCATACCCCATGTAGAACTCATGGGAGCCAACCACATAACTCTCGCTACCAATCCCGAAGAGCTTGCTTTCAACGGCATCAAGATTGTGAGTCGGGTCGATGTGATCAGAAAACATCTTGTCGAGTGCAGCCTCCAGACGGAGGCGTGGCGACTTGCGGTCGGCGGGAAGATCCTTGGAGCCGTCGGGAATCCAGACATTCGTCACACAAGTCGATCCGAGTTGGCGACCGATCTCAGCGCCGATCTGGCGGCAAGCCTTGCCATGCTCGATCCAATAGTCACGGATCCCCTTGTCGGGACTTGAGAGTGTGAATCCGGAGGCGGCCTTCGGATGAGAGAAGAAGCTCGGATTGAAATCCATCCCAAGCCCGCGGGACTTGGCCCAGTCAATCCATCCTTGGAATTCAGCGATCCCGTAATCACTCCGTTCTTTTTTCTTGCCACCCAGTTCCGCATAGCAGGCATGGAGATTGAGACGGTGCTTACCCGGAATCAGCGAGAGGGCTTTCTCCACATCCTGCCGGAGTTCCTCAGGAGTCCTAGCCTTACCGGGATAGTTTCCCGTAGCAGCAAGACCGCTACCAACCAGATCAGTTCCTGCGTTCTCAAATCCCCCGACATCATCCCCCTGCCAACAGTGAAGCGAAATCGGCGTGGCGGCGAGGCGATGGAGCACCTTCTCGGTGTCGACTCCGTGGGAGGCGTAGATTTGCTGCGCAAGCGAGTAGGTATTCATAAAAGTGAGGATGCGAATCGGATGGTGCGTTTGAAATCAGGAATGCCCTTTCAACCAAGTGCCGATGCCGATGATGATCGTTGAGATAATCAGCGTGGCGATGCCAAGTGCGATGAGGGCGTGGGTCTTTTTGCTCGATCCCTTCCACTCGTGGAAGATCCAGCCCCACATCGTGCTGAAGATGATGATGCTCGCCATATGAAGGGTCCAACTGGCGAACCCGAACTTGCCCATCTGGGTCTCGCCCATGGTGTAGAAGAAGAACTGCAGGTACCAGATCGTCCCGGCGAGTGCCGAGAAGAGATAGTTGCCGAGCATCGGCACCTTCAGGTTTCCATCGACGGGGGCAGCCGGTGCCGCACTGCCATGCTCTCCGCCCCCAGCACCCCCAAGCATGGCATGCTCCTCGCGGATCGTGCCGCTGAGATACTGGTAGGCCGTGCCGTTCTTGAAATGGAGGTAGGCGCACCAGAGGAAGTTCGTGGTGAAGCCACCGAGAAGCACGACGACGAGCTTCGGAAGACCCGTCCAGATCTGATCGGTCCCTGCCAGGAGCGAGGCATCGCCAATCGGCTTGCCGGCGGTCAGTGCAAAGGCAAAGCAGGCGCTCATCACGCCGGAGAAGGTCGCGACGGCGATTCCCTTCGGAAAGTTGAATTCCTTGATGGCCTGCGTTTTCTGAGAGGCATCCATCTCACGTTCCTTGTTGAGCCCTGCCAAGGCCGCAAGGGCTATGCCTACGAGACAGGCCAGAACGCCGATCAGTGTGATCTGTCCGGGGAGGTTCGACGCAATCTGGACGATCGTCTCATCGCATGGGATTCCTGGAAGGAAGAGCTTGGCGGTGGGGGGCAGAAGGGTTCCGAAGGCAGCGCAGTACCCCAGCGCTACCCCCATACCGAGTGACATTCCCAGATAGCGCATGGTGAGTCCGAAAGTCAGACCACCCAACCCCCAGAGACATCCGAAGAAATAGGTCCAGCAAAGCGTGTTGCCGCTCTGACGCACCAACACCCCGTGGAGATCATGAGTCATCAGGAGTGCCAGGAGTGAAGGCATGATGATCCAGGAGAAGAATCCACCCACCATCCAGGCGGTCTCCCAAGCCCACTTCTTCACGAAGCGGTACGGAACGTAGAAACTTCCGGAGGCAAAGCCGCCCAACCAATGAAAAAAGACACCGAGGAAAGGATTCATAATAATGGGGGATGTTTAAGGGTAATTCTGGGGAGGAATGCAATTTATGGATTCTGCAACGTCGAGGTGATGGAGTAACTACCCGTAGCAACTTCAAAAGTGGATCTTCCATTCAAGTTGCCGAGTGATTTCGGGCCAGAGTCTCCAGAACCTTGAACAAGCATCCGAGCCTCCTTGCCAGGAACCTCAATGCGCGCGGTGATTCCAACCGGAATCGTCACTTCCAGCGTGAATTTATTCCCCTCAACCTTCCAAGAGACATCAACGTTGCCATGAGGTGTCGGCACCGAACCCTTGGCCCAACTCAGGCCGCAGGTCTCTGGTTTGATCAACACAGAGTAAAAACCAGGTAACGTTGGCCTCACTCCAAGGATCTTGCTCGGCATCTGATAGGCGGGTGTGGCGATCCATCCATGGCTGTAATCACCCCTCTCCGGCCCCATCTCCCGGACAGTCTGGGTCTCGGGGATCACCTTGTACTCATACATCTTCTGGACGCCGTATTTGCCAAAGAGATCGGCTTCGTCGAGGGCATTAAAGACGAAGTGCATGAAGTAGGGGGTCACATCCCAGTTCGTGTTCGTCATAGTAGCCTCCATAACCTGAGATTGGCGGTCCTGAGGAACAAGGCCGGCAATTGTGGCGAGAGCATTATTCTGCACACTGAAGCTCTCCATCGGAACATCAGGCGGCAGCCACTTGTTGGTGCTCACGGAGGTCACAAAGGGTTTCCCATCTCGGTAGAGACCCCTGTCTGGATTCCAGAGCTCCTTCTCATAAGAGTCTCCTACCTGCTTGCGCAGCTTCTCATATTTCTCGCCGTGGGTTGAGTCACCGGTGAGTTGTGAGATCCGGATCGCATCTCCGAGCGCCTGATAGAAAAGTGCCGTCATATACCCCTGACCGATCACCGCCGGAGGATGGTGACAGGCAAAGGATATCTTTGGATTCTTGTCGTCATGGACATTCACCCAGTCCATGAACATGTAGTTTGGGGCCTCGGAGATGATCCCGTTCTTTCCGAGATAAGAGGTGAATTGAGTGATCACTCCGTGAACATTTGGAGTCAATTCCTTGAGCAAGGCGACATCCCCGGTGAAGTCGTAGTAATTCAACAACGCCTGCAACCAATAGAACATGTAGCTGGTGTGGAAGGTCTGGTACTTGGCGTTTTCCATCACCCATGCCCACTTGCGAAGATCCTGTTTGGCGAGCCAAGGATTATTACCCATCGTGTAGTAGTTCACTAGGTCAGCGATCAGGTAATCCCCGTAGTCGCTGATCGGCTCCTGATGCTGCGGTGAATCAAGATGGTGTGTGATCATG
>CAIKYN010000009.1 GCA_903831635.1 uncultured Spartobacteria bacterium | reverse complement strand
TACCTGCTTGTGAACGGCTGTCAAACGCTGATCAGCCTGAAAATACATACCCCAGACAGTGCCGTTACCGGAAAGACTGCCGAAGTTGTTATTGTTCTGTCCCCAGATGTAGCTGCCGATGGCATAGCGTCCTTCAAGCTTATCTGCACCCAGCTTGGGCATCCATCCGATCTCGTTCACGTTGTAGACACCGTTCTGTCCATAGGCGGTGGATTTAGGATTGAACTGAGACGTGCCTTGGAAGTTAAAACCATGGTTGTTATAGGAATAGGTGCTTGTCGGAGTTGATTGGATTCCTCCAGTGCCAGCGATAGCAAGACCCAGATATGTCTGCACATAGGTGGAAGCAGAGGGCTTTCCACGAAGCATGCCACCCCAAGAATCATAAGAACTGCTCCAAGGAACGGAGGTGACGGAATAGGTTTTTCCACCCTGGTAATACTTCCCTACCGGACCACCAATGCCTTTGGCTGAGGCAATGGCATTATTTTCGAAGTTCTTCGACTCTGGTTGGGTAAGGAAATCTTCGTAGGGATTGATCCAACCGAGCTTGAGTAGGAAACGGGGATCTGAAGTTTTATCCGTCTTGTAGAGGAAATATTGGGACATGATGCGAACCCCCATACCGCTGGTGTCCTTGTTAGGGTTGAACATGCTGGAAGCACCGGTGGTTCCTGCAGCACTACCTGTGTATCCGCAGTTTGGATTGCCATCGACATTACGATAACGCCAGTCCGACTGGGCGGTCAGTCCCGTAAGACCGAACAATGTGCCGAAGTCGTAGTTGAAACCGAGTTTTTCTTCGCTCGACCAGTTGTCCACGGGAACGCCATAGATCTTTCCTTTTGCATTTGCAGGCTGGGCGGCAGGCGTGACTTGCCCAAGGAAGGTCTCTTTGGCCTGTCCTGAGATGGTCAGTCCATAGTCCCCCATGGTTTTACCAAGACCGAGCCAATTTGCTGTTCCGCTTTTGCCGTTCCACCAGGAATCAAGGGTCGGCGCTGTCCAACTGAAAGCAGGTAGCGAGAAGCTGCCAGAGCTAGGAGCATTGGTCATGCTGCCGATGGTGCCGTCTCCGGCAACGGCCGAACTAGCAGACGTGAGAGCCGATGCAGTCACTAGGAGAGCAGCAAGCTTATGAAGTGGTTTGATCATCATGTTTTGTGGAATTTTCGAACCCTGAGCTGATCACGAACCATCTCCCCTCTCAAGAGCTTTTAATGTGACAATCCTGTCATGCAAAAATAAAAGCCCCGGGATTGTATCCCGGGGCTTTCATGAATGGACTAATGAGTAGAGCCTGCGGCTCTCGACTGACTAAGCGGCTTGACCGCCCGCAGCCTGATCGCGCTCTTTCATCGCGGCCTTACGGCTGAGCTTTACTTTGCCACGGTCATCGACGCCGATGCACTTGACCCAGATGACATCGCCGGTTTTGACGACATCCTCAACCTTGTTGACGCGCATGTCGGCAAGCTCGGAGATGTGAACGAGACCATCTTTGCCAGGCAGAACCTCGACGAAGGCGCCGAACTCCTTAATGGAGACGACGGTGCCCTGGTACATCTCGCCGACAGTGATCTCCTTGATCATGCCGAGGATGATCTCCTTGGCGCGCTTCAGGCTCTCGCCGTTGCTGGAGTAGATGTTCACGGAGCCGTCGTCCTCGATGTTAATCTCGGCGCCAGTCTCGGCAACGATGCTCTTGATGGTCTTGCCACCAGGCCCAATGATGAGGCCGATCTTATCCTGTGGCACCTTCACGGTCTCGATACGAGGAGCGTACTTGCTCATCTCGCCGCGGTGTGCGGGGAGGGTCTGCTTCATGTGATCGAGAATCAGTCCGCGGTTCTTGCGGGCGTCATCGATCGCTGCGGACATGAGTTCGTGGCTGATCCCCTTGAGCTTAAGATCAAGCTGGAATCCCGTGACACCTGCCTCGGTTCCGCAAAGCTTGAAGTCCATGTCGCCGAAGTGATCCTCGCTGCCGATGATGTCGGTCAGGAGAGTGTGGCGGGTGAGCTTGCCGTTGCCGTCATCTTCGGAGACAAGTCCGACGGAGATACCTGCAACGGGACGCTTGAGAGGAACACCCGCGTCGAGCAACGCGAGAACGCCTGCGCAGACGGAGGCCATCGAGGTGGAACCATTCGACTCCATGACCTCGCTGGTGACTCGAAGAGCATATGGGAACTCCTGCTGGCTCGGGATGACCGGGAAGATGGAACGCTCGGCGAGCGCACCGTGACCGATTTCACGACGATTCTGACCTCCAAAGCGACCGGTCTCACCGACGCTGAAGGGAGGGAAGTTGTAGTGGAGCAGGAAGCGCTTGGTCGTCTCTCCTCCACCGTATCCGTCGATCATCTGGGCCTCGTCGGAAGTGGCAAGGGTTGCGAGCGCCATAGCCTGGGTCTCACCGCGGGCGAAGAGAGCCGAGCCATGAGCACGTGGGAGAACGGTGGTCTCGCTGGAGAGTTGGCGGAGTTCGGCCAGGCCGCGTCCGTCGCAACGCTTCTGCTTATCGAGGATGCTGACGCGGAAGGCCTTCTTCTGCAGGTAATCGAAGGCCTGAGAGATCTCGAACTTCGTGGCAGCGGGGAACTTCTCGAGGATCTTGGCGCTGACTTCCTCGCGAAGAGCTCCGACGGCCTTGCCGCGGGCCACCTTGCTCGGGGTGTAGAGAGCTGCCTCGATACGGTCACCAGCGACTTGGTAGGCGATCTCGAGCATTCCCTCGTCGACATTAAGAAGAGTAAACTCACGCTTCGGCTTGCCAGCCTTGGCAATCAACTCGTTCTGGGCGGCAATAATCGGACGGGTCTGCTCACGGGCGAAATCGAGGGCTTTTTTGAAGTCTTCTTCAGGAAGCTCATTGGCTGCGCCTTCGATCATGATGACATTCTCACCGTCGCCGACATAGACGAGGTCAAGGTCGCTGTATTCACGTTCGGCGTGGGTAGGGTTCACGATGAACTCACCGTTGACCCGGCCGACACGGACTGCGGCGATCGGCTTCTCGAAGGGAATGTCCGAAACGCAAAGGGCGGCGGAGGCACCGTTAATGGAGAGGATATCCGGGTCGATCTGTCCATCTGCGGAGAGCAGAATGCTGATGATCTGGGTATCGTAGAAGTAGTTCTTCGGGAAGAGAGGGCGCAGAGGACGATCCGTCATGCGGGCGGTCAGGATCTCCTTCTCACTCGGACGGCCTTCACGCTTGAAGTAACCACCGGGGAACTTACCGACAGCGGCGGCCTTCTCCTTGTAATCGACAGTGAGCGGGAAGAAATCCTGCCCTTCCTTCACGGAAGTTGCTGAGACGGCGCTGACGAGGACAATGGTCTCGCCCGAGCGGACCATGACGGCTCCGTCGGCAAGTTTGGCAATCTTACCGGTCTCGAAGCTGAGAGGATTTTGGCCGACATTGGCCGTGACAGTGGTGTGTGACATGAGAATTAAGTTTTGGATTGTTGGGTGGGCTGCGTGGGTCCGATGAGGGCGCGAAAAATGGTGAGCGCCCGAAATGCGGATGACACCCGGCTGAGTGTCTGCATGGTTGGTGTTTTTTTGGGAATTCTCCAGCCAAACAGGGCGGAGAACGGGGCTAAAATAGTTAGCGGAACCATATCTCCCTTAACAAAGACCTAACCCGTTCAGGTCAAGTCAGCTTGGAAGGGAGAAAGAAAACCGTAAACCTAAGATTACTTACGCAGGTTCAGCTTCTCGATGACAGCCTGGTAACGCTCGGTAGCGCTATCCTTGAGGTAATCGAGAAGACGGCGGCGCGTGGCAACCATCTTGAGAAGGCCGCGACGGGAGGAGTGATCCTTGGCGTTGTCTTTGAGATGCTCGGTGAGAGTGGTGATTCTCTGAGTGAGATTAGCCACCTGGACGTCGGCACTACCGGTGTCCTTCTCATGCAGCCGGAGTGCTGCGATTTCTGGTGTTTCAGTTGTCGTCATATTTTTAGAGGGTCGGAGTGTAGCCTCCCGTGAGAATCCTTGCAAGGAGTTTCGGGCGTATTCGCAATTGCGCAGAGTGGATCTGAAAATAATAAGGAACTCAGGAAGTCAGGAATAAAACCCACATTGCATCGACTTTAAGACAAAACACCCCTTTTTTATCACTGTCTTGAATAGAGGAACTCTAGGGAAGCTTCCCCAATCCACAATTCTTTAAGATCGGATCCATTCTTACTCCTTCCTGAGTTCCTGAGTTCCATATTATAATTCTTGTTCTTTTCCAATGTCCGAACATTTACCCGAACTCTCCACTGCCTACGCTCCGGCCGATGTCGAATCCTCATGGTACGCCCGCTGGTGTGACTCCGGTTGCTTCACCGCCGATCCCTCCTCCAAGGCTCCTGCTTACTCGATCGTTATCCCTCCGCCGAATGTCACCGGCATCCTGACCCTTGGCCACGTCCTGAACAATACTCTGCAGGACATCCTTGCCCGCCGTGCACGCCAGACCGGACACGAGGTCCTCTGGCTCCCAGGGACAGACCACGCCGGCATTGCAACCCAGACGGTCGTGGAACGCCAACTCCGTAAGGAGGAGAAGAAGACCCGCCACGACCTCGGTCGCGAGGCATTCCTTGCCAAGGTCTGGGAGTGGAAGGAGAAGCATGGCGGCATCATCATCGGACAGCTCAAGAAACTCGGCGCCTCCTGCGACTGGTCGCGCGAACGCTTCACCATGGATGAGGCCTATGCACGCAAGGTGCAGGAGGTCTTTGTCGATCTTCACAAAAAGGGACTCATCTACCGTGGCAAGCGGATGGTCAACTGGTGCCCTGTCTCCCTCACCGCGCTGAGCGACGAGGAAGTCATCCCCAAGAAGCAGAAGGGTTATCTCTACCACTTCAAGCTCGAGGTCGTGGAAAGCCCCGGCACCTGGCTTGAGATCGCCACCACTCGTCCCGAGACCATCATGGGCGACACGGCGATCGCCGTGAATCCGAACGATCCCCGCTATGCTCACCTGATCGGGAAGCATGTGCGCCGTCCCCTCCCCCTGAATGTCGAGGTACTCCTTCCGATTATCGGTGACGAGGCGGTCGACTTCGAGTTCGGCACCGGCGTCCTGAAGGTCACACCCGCGCATGATAAGGCCGACTACGAGATCGGCCTCCGTCACAACCTCCCCGTCATCGACATCATGAATGCGAACGGGACCCTGAATGATCTGGCCGGAGAGGGATTCGCCGGTCTTGACCGCTTCGAGGCCCGAATGGAGGCCGTCGAGCGTCTGAAAGAACTGGGACTCCTGACCAAGGAGGATCCGTACGAGAACAATGTCGGCTTCAGCGAGCGCGCCGATGTCCCCGTGGAGCCGCGCCTCAGCGAACAATGGTTCCTCAAGTATCCCAAGACCCTCGAGGCCCGCGACGCGGTTCGGAAGGGACTCATCCGATTCTTCCCCGATCGTTGGGAGAAGGTCTACGACCACTGGCTCGAGAACATCCAGGACTGGTGCATCAGCCGTCAGCTCTGGTGGGGACACCGCATCCCGGTCTGGTATCCAGCCGAAGGAGGCAGTGAAAGCATCCGCGTCCAGATCGAGTCACCCGGCGAGGGTTGGTCTCAAGATCCCGACGTGCTCGATACCTGGTTCTCCTCCTGGCTCTGGGCTCATGACACCATGGATGAGGCAGTCCGCGCAAAGTTCTACCCGACCAGCGTGCTCGTCACTGGTCCCGACATCATCTTCTTCTGGGTCGCCCGCATGATCATGGCGGGGCTCGAATACACGGGGGAGATTCCTTTCCGCGATGTCTACTTCACCGGTATCATCCGTGACAAGACGGGCCGCAAGATGTCGAAGAGCCTGGGCAATTCCCCCGACCCGCTCGACCTGATTGCCAAGTATGGCGCCGATGGCCTCCGCTTCGGCATCATCCGGGTCGCCCCTCAGGGACAGGACATCAAGTTCGACGAGAAGCAGATCGAGGAGGGACGCAACTTCGCCAACAAGCTCTGGAATGCCGTCCGCTTCCGCCAGATGCAGGGGGCGGCGAGTCCCTCACCAGTTATCTCCGGACTTGAGCTTCCAGACATCGCGATCCATCTTCTCGAGCGCTTCGACACCATGCACACCGCGCTGCGTGGAGCCTACGCCGACTACCGTTTCCACGAGGTTGCAGGCTTGCTTTATGACTTCTTCTGGGGTGACTACTGCGATTGGTTCGTTGAGGCCGCCAAACCGATTCTCTACGGCCAGAGTGCCGAGGATTCCTCGGCCAAAGCCGCCATCCTTGCCACCATGGATATCGTGCTCTCGGGAATCCTGAGACTCCTTCATCCGCTGATGCCCCACCTCACCGAGGAGCTCTGGAGTCATCTTGGGTATAGAGCCGCAGCCTCCGCTTCCGCATCGGGAGCAAGAAATGGCTTCCTGCTCTACACCCAGCCACCGGGTGAGCATCACCTCACGGGCTTTTCCCAGGAAAGGATCGCCTCAGCCGGAGAAAGTACCAAGGCTCTCTACTCCGCAGTTCATGCCGTGCGCAACCTGCGTGCCGAATTTAAGATTCCTTCCAAACAGCAGGTCCGCTTCCTGATCTCCCCCAAGGGAGATTTGGGTGAATTCACTCCCTTGCAATCGTCGATCTTTGCGGCGCTCACCAGAGCATCCGCCGTGGAACTCATCACCGGTTCGGCTCCTGCCGGCACACCCAGCATCCTCACCGATCTCGGCACCATCTCCATGCCGCTCGAGGGACTCATCGATCTCGAAGCGGAGAAGACCCGCGTCACAACCGAGATCACGAAGGTCGAAGCGGAACTCGAGAAAGTGAATGCAAAGCTGGCCGACCAGAGCTTCGTAGAGAAAGTTCCTGCGGCCGTCCTCGAGGATCATCGCCAACGCCATGCCAAATGGAGCGAAAAGCTCGAGACCCTCAAAACCACACTCAAGACACTGGGATAATCAGCATTGGCCACAAAAAGCACAAATGACGGATCCTGAAGCAAAGCAACTAGCTGATTGCGTCAGGGATTGTTCTTTTCAACTCCATTCCTTCTTGAAATGGGGACACTTGGAAAAGGTCTATGAAAACGGCTTGGCCCATCGTTTGGAAAAAGCTGGTGTTACAGTAGAGCGACAGTTGCGAATCCCCGTGCTTGATGAAGACGGAACCACTTTAGGCGACTACATCGCGGACTTGATGCTCGAACAAGAGATGATCCTCGAAATCAAAGCCTGTGAATCGCTTGTGCCGGTTCATACCGCTCAGGTTCTGGGGTATCTAAGGGCCACAGGAATTCGCCATGGGATGTTGGTGAACTTCGGCGCTCCCACAATCCAGTTTAAAAAACTCGTTCTCTAACGCTCTCCTCCATTAGCTCCAACCTGTGCTTTTTGTGCATTTTGTGGCTAAATAATCCTTCAAATTCCCAATCCTCCATTCCCATGAGCACCAATCCACTCGATCGTCTCCAGGTCTTCATCATGGCAGGAGGAAGCGGTGAGCGGTTCTGGCCTGCGAGCCGTACTGCCACACCGAAGCATCTGCTGAAACTCCTGGGTGACCAGACCTTGCTGGAGCAGACAGTACGCCGCTTTGAAGGAGTTGTTCCTTTCGATCAGATCTTCATCCTCACCAATGTCGCTCAGATCGAGGCGACGCTGGC
>CAIKYN010000008.1 GCA_903831635.1 uncultured Spartobacteria bacterium | reverse complement strand
CATTCGTTTCCTGCTTGGCCAACCGATAACCGATACTGAAGGAGGGTATGCCGCGGGCGGCAAAATATTTTGCAGTGGGGAAAAAGATCGTTGGATCCCCTCCCTTCCATCCACCGCCGTGAATGAGCACCAGAGAGGGTCTCTTCTCCCCCGGCTTCAAATCCTTGGGCAGGAAGGGAACGATGATCTGGATCATTGGTTCATTGGTTCCGTAAACGACGGGAGCTGGAATTCCGTTCGTATCGAGCAACTCTGTCATGGTGACTGCATGGGCGGAGACGGGAAGAAGTAGCAGGACGGCGAGTAGGAGTTGTTTTTTCATGAAGGTTGTCGTGAGAGGAAGATATAAAACTTAGTGAAGTGAAGTTGTAAAATCAGCCGGCTTCAGCGCTCGGCTTTCGCCGGGTTTTAACTCTATGGAAATTTTTCCTCCATTCCAAGAGACACTGCTTTTACCGCCGCACCGGGAGGAGATCACGGCCTCAAGTAAGGCTCCTCCGCTCCACTTAATGGCTACGTCAAATCCTCCCCGCGCCCTCAACCCCTGAACGGACCCAGTAGGCCAGACCTTTGGAAGAGCAGGCAGAAGATTGATTCCATCCTCGTGACTCTGTAGGAGCATCTCTGCAATCGCCGCAGTAATGCCGAAATTTCCGTCCATTTGCATCGGAGGATGGTTTCCGAAGAGATTGAGGCAGGTGGCTCCGAAAAAGTGACGGATCTGCCCCTCGGCGGCATTCCCATCATGGAGCCGTGCGTAGAGCGCACAGCGCCAGGCAAATGACCACTCCCTGACGTCCCCAACATCACCCCGGGCTTGGAGAGAAACCCGTGCCGCTTCCGCAAGCTTTGGTGTGAGAGCAAAATTTATCTGACGACCCGGATAGAGGGCAAAGAGGTGTGAAGTATGCCGGTGATGATCCTTCGGGGTATCGAGAAGCGGATCCTTCGGGTTAGGGCTGAAATCTTTTTCATTCATCCACTCCAATAACTGTCCCCAGGTACCCACTCCAGGAACAGCTAGCTTATCACGCTGGGAGGCAAGCTTATCTCGGAAATCCTTGTCGACTCCGAGTGCATCGGCAGCTTGCACAGTATTGTTGAACAGATCCCAAACAATCTCCTGATTGTAATTAACACCATCCTCAGTGGGACCGTGCTCAGGAGACCATCCGTCAGGAACCACCAGTCTCCCATCAGGCAATGACTTGAGGTGGTCCTGCCAGAATTCGCAGACTTCCTTCATAACGGGATAAGCGGTTTCGCGCAGGTACTGCTTGTCCCCACCGAATGCATAATGCTCCCAGAAATGAAGGGCGTACCAGGCATTGGCTGTCTTATCCCACTTGAAGGTCATGCCTCCCTGTGTGTTATGACCCGTCTTGACAGCCCATCCGCGGGTAGAAAGCTTCCCATCAGGAGTGGCTACACCCCGGTCTTTCACGGTCACCTCACGCCAGCAAGGAATCTGACTTTGAACCAAATCGAAAAGGGGAAGGTGACACTCGGAGAGATTGGCCACCTCGACCGGCCAGTAGTTCATCTGGATATTGATGTTGTCATGGTAGTCGCAGTGCCATGGAGGAGTATCCGAGTCATTCCATAGCCCCTGGAGGTTTGCAGGTAAGCCGCCCGGACGTGAACAGGAGATCATAAGGTAGCGTCCGTATTGGAAAAGCAGCGCCTCCAGTTCCGGATCGGTGAGCTTGGCAGCAGCCAAACGACGCGTATCGGTGGGCATGGCCTTCTGTTGGGGCGAAGAAACTCCAAGATCCATTTTCACGCGCTCAAAGTATCCTTGATAATCAGACAGCTGTCCGGCAATCACCCCTTTATATCCTGTCTTTTCAGCCGCGGCGACGCGTTCACAAACTGCGGTATGAGGATCGAGACCGCGGAAACCCTTTTTGTAATCAAACGTGTAATCCGTGCCTCCGGCAACGAAGAGAACAAGCTCATCGCACCCATTGAACTCAAGAACACCATTGCGGACACTCACCTTGCCTCCCTTGGCATCGACGGCAACCTGCACTTCATACTGCATTCCATTATGAACTTTGCCGCGGAGGGTCAGCCTCTGTTCCGTAACAGTCACTTCCCCATGGCGAATAGTTGCAAGAGAACTCGTGCCCGTGTTGTTGATTGCTAGCGGACTGACTGGCGGCGCAACAGCCTGCATTCCGTCCCAAAGCCGAATACTCCCCGTGAGGGCCCCGCCTCGATCAGCAAAAAACCGTGCCGCAATCACACCTGCGGGATGACTCGCCGTATATTCCCTATGGTAGGTGATGCCGTCCTGCGTGTAGGTGACCGATGAACGCGCCGTCGCTAGATCGAGTTGCCTGCGATAATTAGTCGGCGCATTTGTCGAGCCGATCGTGATCGTGAGATCGGCAAGAGAGAGGTAGTTGCCATAACCATCCGGGTCATCACCATTGATACACCTGACGGCGCCGGACCAAAGACTCAGCTCATTGAGACGAAGCAGTTCCCTCGGAACTTCACCGGTGATCAAGGCGCCGAGACTCCCCTCCCCGATCGGAAGTGCATCATTGATGTAGGTGTTCCATTTAATCGTCCGCCATCCCTCGGAATGAAAACCAGCCGGCTTCTCATACCAAAGAGTCAGTGGACCTGGCGCTACCAACGGGGAACTCTCCGAGCGCAGTTGGGGAGCAGCAAGCAGGAGCAACACGACTGCCCCGCAAATTACGAGACGCAGGTTCATCACCTTTTGAATCAGGTTGAAATTATTTTCCCACTGTTTTCAATTCCAAGGCTTCGCCGCCATTGCGTGACATAGAGACTATCGAACGACCATCTATTCCGGGCTTCAGCCCGATAACATCGGTTTCCTTCCCAGCCTTAAGCGTGATAGCATCCCCGTTGTTATTCCATGTTGTCTCGGGAAGAGCATCCCCCTGGCGCATCGGATAAAGAAGAATCTTGAAGTCGGGGGTGACTGCACGGCTTGCAATCACAAGACGCTTATCGAGTCCGAAGCTGCGGGATCCGGCAAGTGCACCTTTGGCATCGGGCGTGATGGTGTCTTTCCTCTCGAAGGTCTCGAGACGGAAGGATGGCTTGGTTGTGTAATCCTTGGCCTTCGCAGGTATGTTGGCATTGAGAACCCTCACGAGGAGAAGCCTGTCACCTTTTTTGGGCTTGGGTTGACCATTCTCGTCACGGCTCACCGAGGCATCGCAGAGAATGATGTCGTTGTCCTTGATGGAGACCACATCGGTATTCTCTCCCGTCTGCATCATCCACTCGTAGAGGTGTTCGGCAGGAGTCTTGCCGGAGTCTTTCTGGATGTCGTCAATGATGAGCGAGTAGGGATGATCACCACGGGCCATGGCAAGAGTGCGGAACGCCTTCTTGACGGGATTGAATGGCAGCCTCACCGGCCAACCATCCTCATCCCACATGCGGGGTCCACCTGCCTTATCCTCAAAGCCTTTCCAGTGGGCAACCACAGAGGGACGCGGATCCTTCTCAAATGGTCCATCCCCATAAAGCTTCCGGAAGTCTTCCCAGCTCTGCCTGTAGGAGTCCCAGCGCGGGTATTTGTAACGGATCTGCATCTCGGCATCACCAGTGGTTGCCTCCTTGGGCCACCACCAGTCGTAGGCGTCCTTGGCGTCACAGGAGGCGATCAGAAAATCCTTGGAATCTGCAAGACCCAGCCACTTTCCGGGGCCGCCCCAGAACCCCTGCCCCCTCCCGTCGATCAGGATCCCGTTGTGGTGACGCGTCTCGGGAGAGCGGAAATTCTCCTTCGCCCATCGACGACCCATGGCAGAGAGAGTAAAGCCTCCTCGATCGGCATGCTCGTGGCTCGATCCCACGGAATCAGTGCGGCATTCAAAGGTGACGAAGAGCGCATTCGTATCCCACGACGATCGGGAGAAGAGGCTGCTGCGCGTCGGATCAAAATAGGTCAGAGGTGCTTGGAGCGAGGCGGCATCATTTGTGGCAGAGGGATCAGTTGCCCAAAGAAGCGGCTCGATCATGTGAAGCTTGTCCTTGGCCGCATCCTGGCCTCCTGCAAGGCGCACTTTCCCAAGCAGAAAATCAATGGTTGGATCGTTGGGATAAAAGGTCTTCCACATCAGCAGCGAAGATAACGAGGGCCCAGTAACGCCACCATCCCCATGGCTGGTCCATTCCGTACCGTTCGGCTCCATCGCTGCCAGGTACCAGTCGGGCATTGAACGGTGGTGATCTTGGGTCAGCAGGTTGTCACCCCGGCGGCTTGCGGCGACAAAGAAGGGATTCGCCCAGACGAGACCGAACTGCGTGTATCCCACCGCCTCGGTGGAGCATCCCTTCGGGGTGATTCCGTAGGTCAGGTAATCCCGCGCGATGTCGACTCCCATCTTGTAGACGCGGGGATCGAACCCTTTCTCACCCTCAATGGAGAGAGCAAGGAGGGGTTGCTGTAACCCCAAGGCACACCAGTTCCAGTTGCGGAAGTGATGCGGAAGGCGGGCACCCATCCAAAGTCTCCCTCCGGTGACCTCGGCGATGAGCGACCGAACCGTGTCACGCTGCTTCTCATTCATGAACTGGTGCGCAAAATCATAGGCGTAACCGAGATCATTATAGGCCATGGCATCGCGCAACCCCTGACTCGATCCCGTTGTTCCCGTCGCGGAGCCCGTGAGCTTGGCCCTGAAGACGTCGTCATTGAGGGGTGCCTTGAAGGTCTCTTCGACGAGTGGTTTGATCAACTCCACATAGGTGGTGATGGCTGTGGCGGCCTTTTTCCCACGCTCCTGATCCTGATTCAACCAAGCGTCAAAGGACTCCCAGACAACAACATCGAGGAACGGTTGATAATGACCCACTCCCGGGGGAAGCCCGTCGTGCTGCTTGCTCAGGGCTTGGGCCTGCGCCAGATTCCCCGAACTCAATGCATTGTAGAAATCTCCAGTCCAATTCTTGGGATCATGGAGGGCGGCCTTGAGTCGTTGTTGCAGGTTTGCATAGAGCGTGCGCCCCATGTCGGTGTTTTTAAGCCGACTCTCCAGATCCGCCCGCTCGTCGGGACTGGTGAGGATGCGGGGATGGATTCCAGGAGCCGGAACTTTTCCCAGCTTGGAAGCCTCGAATCCCTCGGCACGCTCCCCTACCGGAGATTTGGGGGAAGGGGGGTAGGGATAGACACCATTGAGCACATCATCCGCAGAGAGTTCACCGGGCAGGTGGGCAGGCACGGTGTTGTTTGAGGAATCGGCAGCAATCGCCTTGGAACAATAAAGACCTACAAGAACGATTAAGGTAATTAAGGCAGAAAACCGCTGGGGGAGTTTTTCATTCATGGGAAATGTAAACGACTACCCCCATAACGTCTTTTCGAGAAGCTAAGAAATATCCCCTAACGTGGCGAAGCAGCTAAAAAGTCGTTGGGATTGCTTCCCGTTCACGCATCCGTTAATCCGAAAGGATGTGGCATCTTTCGCTCCCTTGGTGGGAATTCGTCCTTCGAGGCTTAATCGTCTACTTATTCCTGATTCTGATACTGCGTCTGACAGGAAAAAGGCAGATCGGGCAGATGAGTCCCTTTGATCTGGTTCTCCTGCTGGTGTTGAGTAATGCGGTGCAGAACTCCATGAACGGGGGGGACAACTCGGTCGTCGCCGGACTCATCCTGTCGATCACTCTGGTTGTAGCAAACTGGATCACCGGCTACATCACTTACCGGAGTAAGGCGGCGGAGCGTCTCATCGAGGGAGCCCCTCAGGTTCTCCTCCATAACGGGAAGATTTATGAGAGAGCACTCAACGACGCCCAACTAACACGAGAAGAGCTGATGTCCGCACTTCGCTCGGAGGGATTTTCGGACGTTGGTGATGTTCGAGCCGCCATTCTTGAAAACAACGGCTCCATCAGTGTGATCCCCTACCATCAATCACGTTCATGAGCTCTCAACGCCCGTCTTCTCCATTTCGTTTTGTGCGTAAGGAGTGGGTCCTCTTCACGAGTTACGCGACTATGGTTGCCTTCCTGACGTTTGGGAAGGCATGGCTTGGAACCAATCCTGGCTTGGGATTTGGGTGGATTCTCTTTCTTTGGCTCTTCGCTGCGATGCTCTCCTCCTCCTTCGCCGTGGTGCGGCACGCGGATCATCTGGCTGAGAAATTGAAGGAGCCACTTGGAACCCTGATCCTGACACTCGCCGTCACCAGCATCGAGGTGATGATGATCTCGGCCCTCATGCTCAATGGTGATAACCCCGCACTGGCTCGCGACACCATGTTCTCCGTGGTAATGGTCGTCTTGGGTGGGCTGCTTGGACTTGCTCTTCTGATCGGAGGGCTGAAATTCGGGGAGCAGAATTTCAACCTCAAAGGGGTAAATTCGTTCCTAGGTCTGATTCTCCCACTCTCCTTGCTCTGTCTCGTTCTTCCCAACTTCACCAAGACGGGTGGTGACGGGATGTTCTCCCCACTTCATGCCGTCTGCCTGATGCTTCTCTCGCTGATCATTTACGGAGTCTTTCTTGCCGTTCAGACAAGCAGGCACAGGGAGTTCTTCAACGAAGCGGGATGGAGTCCTTCGGATTCCGGGCCCGATAAACATCGTGGATCGATTGGTGCAGAATCCCTCTTGTTGATCCTTCACCTCATCCCGATCGTCCTTCTCTCCAAGCAGATGGCCCATCTGCTTGACTACAGGGTCCATCAGGGAGGACTTCCCCTGGAGATTGTCGGGCTCGTTGTTGCGGTTCTGATCCTGGCACCTGAAGGACTGGCTGCAATCCAGTCGGCCTCACGCAACCAAATGCAGCGCTCGGTGAATGTCCTTCTCGGATCCGTTCTTGCAACGATCAGCCTCACGGTCCCCGCTGCCCTCGCGATCAGCCTGATCTACGGAAAACCCCTTCTTCTGGGACTCTCTCCCTCATACATGACCCTTCTAGCGGTCACGCTGGGAAGCTGCATCATCACCTTCGGCCAGGGGCAAACGAATATTCTCCAAGGATTCGTGCATCTTCTTCTCTTTATTGCCTACATCGTCCTGATGTTTGACTGAATTCCTATTCAATACTCAATCATGAAAGTCATAAAAAGGTTTCTGCGAAGGAAAGCTGCACGATTAGGCCTCTGGCTGATCAAATCGGGCAGTCACCTAAGAAAAGAGGATTTTATAGAAATTACCGACCAAAGAATCATTGATCCTCGGAACAAAGACTGCCCGATTAAGGTAATTTTTGATATTGGTGCAAATATTGGTCAGAGCACCCTAGCTTATCACCGTTCCTTTCCCACGGCCTTGATTTACTCCTTTGAACCTTTTGAAGAAAACTTCCTAAAACTCTCCTCTTCAACCAAAGGTCTTCCCAATGTGAAATGTTTTCAGAAGGCACTCTCTAATACTTCAGGGAAACTCAAAGTGTTTAGGGATCAGTTCTACGAGTCCGAATTAAATTCACTGGAGCCTTTTAAACAATCCCTCTTGGAAAAAAGCGGCTGCGCATCGTCAGAAGTCATTAGCCTTCTCCGAGGCGATGAATTATGCAGGCAAGAGAAGATCGATTTTATTGATATTCTAAAAACGGATACAGAGGGGCACGACATTTCTGTCCTCGAGGGTTTTTCTGACATGCTTGATAGCAAAAGGGTCGGGACAATCATCATCGAATGCGGCTTTCTCGATGACACAACTCATACCCCTTTTGAATCCGTCTATGAATTCCTTAGATCACGCGGAATGAAACTAGCTGGCTTTTACGAAACCAGCCATGAGATCAATGGACGCTGCAGATACAGCAACGCACTTTTTCATCAGTCACTTTCCAGAAACTAAGTCAAACGGCCATCAGAGCGACTTGCGGACAAAGACCTCCACCCATTCCGTATTCGGAAGGATGAACTTCCGAATCGTTACCTCGACCCATCTCAGAGCAAACTCACAGAGAAGCATTTCTGCAATCTCGTCGGCCAATGTCTCGATCAGTTTCCGCGACTGCTTTCCGGAGAGCTCCGAGACCCTCTCACTAACAGCATAGTAGTCGACGGTCCGTGTGATGTCGTCATCCAGCGAGACCGGCTGCACGGATGAGCAGAATCGTATGTCGGCAAGGAGTCGCTGGGCTACGGCTCGCTCCTCATCAGGCACCCCGACATGAGCCATCAGCTCGAGCCCTTGGATTGCAATGATGCGTTCCGTGCTCATGGTCGGGATCCGAATCATTAGAGAATGAATTTGATATCCCGGATCATCTTTTCCCCAAACTGCGCGCGGAGCTTGGCGATGATCTGAGGCTTCCAGGTTCGGTCGAGCTCATAACGTACACTTGGCTGGATGACGCGGATCATGAGCGTGCCGGCGACGAGGCGCTCCGGCTTGGAGTGCTGGGCGATGAAGTCTCCAACTATCCCCTTCCATGCCGCCATGATATCGGCTTCCTTGATGCGGGTATCAAGCCCGAGCTTGGGGAGCAGTTTCCGGAGCACATCCCCGATCGAAATCGCACGATCAGGGCGCGTGTCTTCAGGAAGCCCCCTCCATTCAAAGATCATCCTCTTAGAGGGTGACCATTTTTCGGGAAACCGGCCGCCACTAGCCTTTGAAGGCGCGGCCATCAGATCCGTGGACTAGGCGTCGTTACCGATCGCCTCAACAGGGCAGCCCTCCATGGCCTCTTTGCAGAGAGCCTCCTCTTCAGGAGTCTCAGGCTGCTTGAAGACATAGGAGTGTCCCCCATCTTCGTTGCGCTTGAAGTTGGCAGGGGCGGTTTCGCGGCAAAGATCGCAATCAATGCACTGGTCGTCGCAGTAGTAGGCGCCTGCGACATTCTCGGGATACTTGTTGGATACGTCAGCCATAGTGGGGAAAATGTTAAAAGCGCCTCACCCGATTGCAACGGTTTTTTACGAGAGTTTCCCAGCGATCTCAGCAATTTTGAGGGAAGTAGGGTTCACTGGATCGCTCAAAACGATGGGAAAACCCGCATCAGCGGCGATTCTCACGGCAGGATCGAGTGGAAGTGATCCCAGAAAAGGAACCTTCAGGCGCTCTGCTTCCCTCTCACCGCCACCACTTCCGAAGATCTCATGACGACTCCCATCCGGAGCAATGAAGCACGCCATGTTCTCAATGACCCCCAGAATCGGTACATTCGTTTTACGGAACATGGTGACGGCCTTGCGTGCATCAATGAGGGCGACCTCCTGCGGAGTGGTGACAATGACCACACCGGAGAGTGCCACCGTCTGGACGATGGTGAGTTGGATGTCCCCGGTACCGGGAGGCAGATCAAGGACAAGAACATCAAGATCACCCCACGCCACATCACGCAGGAACTGCTGCGTGTAGCGGGTCACCATGGGGCCTCGAAGGATGGCCGGCGAATCATCCTCGAGCATCAGTCCCAGCGACATGATCTTGAGCCCATGAGACTCCACGGGAATTATCTTGCCAGCCTCATCGGCATAGGGGCGCTCGGAGGTGCCGCACATCAGGGCAATACTCGGGCCGTAGAGATCGCAGTCGCAGATCGCCGTCTTGAGACCTTTTGATGCAAAAGCAGAGGCCAAGTTCACGGCCACGGTCGATTTCCCCACGCCTCCTTTTCCACTTGCCACAGCGATGACGCGGCGTACCCCCTCGATACTGGAGGGCCCCTTTCCAGGAGTCTGAACGGGTGACTGTACCGGCGCCTGTACATCGACAAGAACCGTGACCGGAGGCTTCCCGGGAAGGGCGGCCAGGGCCTCCTCCACGGAGGAGCGGAGCTTGGTTCCCACACCGGTGTCATTGGTTGAGACGACAAGCTGAACTTTGATCTCCGACCCGATAGTGATGGCTTTGACAATTCCGAAGGAGATGATGTCGCGGGTGAACCCGGGATACGGAACTTTGGCCAGAAGATCGCGGACCTGCTTTTCGTCAATCATCAGCCAATCCTAGAAACATCACGGGAAATGACGAGCGAGAATGCCCTTTCTTGTGTGGTTGGAGCACGAGCAGGTGAACCAAGGTGAAGAAGGTTGCCAAAATTTGTCGCATGATCACATTAACACCATGAGCGAATCCACCATCTCACTCCCCGCGATCCTGCCGACCGAGGGTCTTCATGTCGTGCATCTCTTCTACCGGATGGAGCAGGAACCATGGTCCTATCTGGAGGCTGCCGATCGGCGCAAGAGACGCGATCACCTGGCAAAGATCGTCAGGGAGATCCAGGCCCAGCCGGATACCCAGCTCCTTCCCTACAGTGTGGTGAGCCCGAAAGCCGACCTTGGCTTCATGCTGCTCACTCCCGACCTGCAAGTCGCTGACCGCTGCTCTAAGATGCTCGGCGAGGCGCTCGGTGCAGGCATGCTGACACCAGTCTTCTCCTGGCTCTCCATGACAGAGAGAAGCGAATACACGACCTCCGAGGCGGAGTATACCACTGAACTCAAGGCAGAGGGGATCGATCCGGCGACACCCGAGTTCGCCACCAAAATCGCCGAGTTCAACGATCGTATGGAGAAGTATATGCGCCGCCGTGTCTACCCCGAGCTTCCCGAGGCACAGGAGTGGCCTGTCTTCTGCTTCTACCCGATGTCGAAGCGCCGCATGCATCAGCTGAACTGGTATGCCCTCCCCTTCGAGGATCGCAAGCGCCTCATGGGTGGTCATGCAAAGATCGGACGCACCTACTCGGGTCGCGTCCTTCAGCTCATCACCGGCTCAACCGGACTCGATGATATGGAATGGGGCGTCACCCTCTTCGCGAAGACCACGAGCGAGATCAAGGCGATCGTCTACGAGATGCGCTTCGACGTCGTGAGCTCCCACTATGCCGAGTTCGGCGAGTTCTTTATCGGCATCCGGATGGAGATCTCAGATCTCTGCAACCGGCTGAATCTGTGACCTTATCTTCGCAAGGCTCGGGGCTGGCTGATCTGGCAGCAAAGGAAGCTCTTCTGGAGAGGATTCTCTCGCGGCATGCTCCACTGCTAATCGCCTATTCGGGAGGAGTCGACAGCACGCTCCTGCTAGCCGTTGCCCATAGGATTCTGGGTGACCAAGTCACCGGCATCATCGCCGACTCTCCCAGCCTTCCACGCGCCTCGTTGAATGAGGCCGTGCGAGTGGCAAAGGAAATCGGCGTTCAGCTCGAGCTAGTCGCCACCACAGAACTGGACGATCCGCGCTATGCGGAGAATCCCATCAACCGTTGCTACTTCTGCAAGGCCGAACTCTTTACCCGGATGGATCAGGTGGCGCGAGAGCGTCACTTCGCTGCCATCGCCTACGGTGAGAACGCCGATGACCCGGCGCATCTCCGACCTGGTTCACAAGCGGCCGCCGAGTTCTCCGTGATCGCCCCGCTCAAGGAAGCAGGCCTGACCAAGGCCAATGTCCGTGAACTCTCCCGCAAGCTGGGCCTCCCTACCGCGGATGCTCCGGCTCAGCCTTGCCTCAGCTCCCGCATTCCTCATGGTACCCGCGTGACCAGCGAGGCTCTTGATTATGTGGAGCGTGGGGAAGCGATCGTCCGTCAGTTCGGGTTCAAGGGCTTCCGGGTCCGCTATTTGCCGCCGGAAGGCATGGACGGTCTCCATAGGCCCGGAGCCAAAGTCCAGATCTCCGCTGAAGAAATGCCTAAGCTTGAATCAACCCGCGGCACGCTCATCGCAGCCCTTTCGGCAAGTGGCTTCAGCCGAGTGGAGATCGATCCCGAGCCACTAAGGAGATAGGAGCAAAGGGGTTTAGACTGAATACTGTTAGACTTTTAGGTCAGAAGTTCCTCGCACGATCTCCTGACGGGTACCCCATTTCCTATTTTCCATCACCGATAGCCCAACCTGTCTCGCAGAGCCACATGGTCTCCCCGAATTCGGTTTGGATACCCTTCTTGATGATTGAGATTTGCTCCGTTGTGACTTCCGGAGCCATCACCGCAACCATCGTGGAACCGGAGCCGGTCATAAAGGCAGCCTCCACGCCAGGTTTCTCTCGCAGCCAAGTTTTCATCACGGGAAGGAGGAGGTACTTGTGGAACACCGGTGCCTCCAGATCATTGACGATTTCCAGATCACCAAGGAATTGCTTCTCGGGTTGGGTAAGAGGTTTTCCTGATTCTTTCAGCTCGGCATATTTTTTGTAAACCCAAGCGGTCGGCACGGGAAAGGGAGGCTTGATGAGCAAGAGATTCCTTTTCGGAAGGGCTGAGGCCTCTTCCAAAATCTCTCCCCTCCCTCGGCACCAGGCAGGTCCACTCGTCAGGAAGAACGGAACATCGGAACCGAGGGATGCGGCGATCTGGTGGAGTTCTTCATTCACGAGAGGTTCATCGAAGAGCTCGTTCAGTCCTTTCAGAACGGCGGCGGCATCACTGCTGCCCCCTCCCAGTCCTGCTCCATGGGGAATTCTTTTCAGCAGCGTGATGGCGATTCCATGATCGAGACCCGTCGCGACTCTGAAAGCCTCGGCAGCTTTGACACAGAGATTATTAGAATCTGTAGGGAGCTCGGGATCATTGCAGGTCAGCGTGATTCCATGACCCGTCCCATGGGAAACCTCGATCGTATCGGCAAGCCCGATCGGTGCCATGAGGGTCTCCAACTCATGAAATCCATCGGGACGCTTTCCGAGAATACGGAGAGAAAGGTTGATCTTGGCCGGAGCCGTGAGTGAGATGGTCTGAGTCACGTTACGTCATTAAGAACCCTCTCATCGTGTGAAACTACCGTCCCGACCCCAAGACAAAATCATCATCGCCCTCGATGTTCCCGATACCGACGGAGCCCTCCGACTCCTTGACTCCCTGGGCGATCCCCCCGCCCTCTGCAAGATCGGCCTGGAACTTTTCACCGCAGAGGGCCCTTCGGTGATCAAGGCCGTGCAAGACCGCGGCAGCCGCGTCTTTCTCGATCTCAAGTTTCACGATATTCCCAACACGGTTGCCCACGCTGTGAAATCCGCTTCCGGCCTCGGTGTTGCCATGACCACTCTCCATGCCTCGGGAGGTCCCGTCATGCTCGAGGCAGCAGCGAAGGCCGCCGAGGGATCAGAACTCCTACTGCTCGCCGTCACCGTACTCACCAGTATGGACGCCGCGCAGTTATCCTCCACCGGTGTCAGTGTGGAGCCAAGGGAACAGGTTCTCCGACTCGCCGGACTCGCATCCGACGCCGGCATCGGCGGCGTTGTCTGCAGTCCGCTGGAGGTGAACGCCATCCGAACCTCGCCTGGCAACAATCTCCGCATCGTAACCCCGGGCGTCCGCCCCACATGGGCCGCGACCGGGGATCAGAAACGAGTCATGACTCCAGCAGAAGCCGTGAAAGAAGGTTCAGACTGGCTCGTGATTGGCCGCCCGATCACCGCCACTGAAAATCCTCGCGAAGCCTACGCCAAAGTCGTCGAAGAGTTGATCTAGCAGATTAGTCTAGAAAAGAACCTCTACTATGCCCTCGCAATGAAGGTTTCCGGCATTGAATCAGTTTTTCGTTCACTCAATGAAGCGAACGTCCGGTATCTAATCGTCGGGGGAGTTGCAGTAATGCCCATGGTTACGGCCGTAGTACCTACGATGTGGATATCGTGCTCGCGATGGATCCCGTGAATATCATCAGAACTTTTTCCGTACTTGGTGATGCGGGTTATTCCCCAATGGTTCCCATCACTGGCGAAGAATTTGCTGATCGGGATTCCCGGGAACGCTGGCGCAGGGAAAAAGGGATGGGTGTCCTGCCGATGACCTCCAACCGTCACCCTGATGCGCCACTAGATCTCTTTGTCACGGAACCGTTCTCATTTCCGGACGAGCGTGCCGCAGCTGTCTGGCAGGAATTGGCGCCCGGCCTTAGTTAGGATCCCCGTGATCCGTCTGGAAACGCTACTCACTATGAAAAGGGGCTCAGGTCGCCCCAAGGACTTTGCGGATCGTGATGAACTGAACCTACTGTATGGAAAACCCTCGAGCTATGACGAAGAACAATCGTGAGGATACGGCCGACTGGAGCCTGACAACCCGAAAAAGGAGCCGGCTCCGTCAGCATCGGGAGTTCCTTGCTCTGCCATTCCGCAGAAAGATGGAACTGCTTGAGGAGATGTGCGAGCGGGCCCAAAGACTGGGCTCTACTCAGGGAAAGCAGGAAAAACTCACAGGGATCTAAT
>CAIKYN010000007.1 GCA_903831635.1 uncultured Spartobacteria bacterium | reverse complement strand
CATGAACTGCATCCCTTCTGATTTGCCGGCCACGATCACATCCTGAAGCTTCTGGGTGGCTCCTTCACGGATGATGGCGGAGACGGCGTTGTTCACCTTGAGGATCTCGTTGATGGCGACGCGCCCCTTGCCGTCCGCTTTTTTGAAAAGAAGCTGGGCCACGACGCCTCGGAGTGAGGAAGCCAACATGGTGCGGACTTGTGCCTGCTGATCGGCAGGGAAGGCGTCGATCATGCGATCCACGGTTTTGCGGGCGTTATTCGTGTGCAGGGTGCCGAAGACGAGGAGTCCCGTCTCCGCAGCCGTCAGTGCGAGGGAGATGGTCTCCAGATCACGCATCTCACCGACAAGGACGATGTCAGCATCCTCACGCAGGGCAGCCTTCAGGCCGGCCGCGAAGGAGGGAGCATGCTCGGGAACCTCACGCTGGGTGATGATGCTCTGCTTATTGCGATGCACGAACTCGATCGGCTCCTCGATCGTGACAATGTGGCGGCCGTAGTTGGTATTAATGTAGTCGATCAAGGCCGCCAGTGTGGTGCTCTTTCCCGATCCTGTCGGGCCGGTCACCAGGACGATGCCGCCGCGCATGTCGCCGAATTCCTTGATGACCTCCGGGACGTTCAGTTGCTCCAGTGTGAGGATCTTGGTCGGGATGATACGGAAGACCGCTCCGTAACCGTGCGCCTGCTTGAGGTAGTTGCAGCGGAAACGGCTGTTCTCATCCATCTGGTAGGCGAAATCGAGATCACCGCACTCCTCGTACTTCTGCCACTTTTCGGGTGTGCAGATTTCGCTGAGCATGTAGGCCATCTGCTCACGGGTGAGAGGTTCTGATTCCGCCCAGATCGGCACGATCTCACCGTTCTTTCGGATCTTTGGAGGTTGCCCCTCGGAGAGGTGGAGATCGGAGGCACCGTTCTCAATGAGTGCCTGGAAGAGTTCGTCGATGTATGCCATGGTCGCTAAATTAGTATCAGACCCCTATGACGTTTCTCATCTCGGTCTTGTTCTCGGCTCGGTAGAGGGCCTCCTCGGCCGTGATGATGCCCTGGCGGTAGAGTTCGGCCACGGACTCGTCCATCAAGATCATGCCGGCTTTCTTGCCCGTCTGGATGATGCCGGGAAGCATGAAGGTCTTTGCCTCGCGAATGACGTTACCGATAGCCGGGGAGTTCAGCATGATCTCCATGGCGACGGCTCGGCCCATGCCGTCGGCTCTCGGGATAAGTTGCTGGCTGACGATGCCGCGGAGCGATTCACTCACCATCATGCGGATCTGATCGCGCTGGTCGGCGGGAAAGACGTCGAGCAGACGGTCGAGTGTGCGGGGCGCATTGCTCGTGTGAAGGGTTCCAAGAACCAAGTGTCCGGTCTCCGAGGCCGAGATGGCCAACTGGATCGTCTCGAGGTCTCGCATCTCTCCGACCATGATGACATCAGGATCTTCACGGAGGGCTCCGCGCAGGGCGGCGGCAAAAGACTTGGTATGCGTGTGAACTTCGCGCTGGGTCACCTGGCAGTGGGCCGAGGGAATGATGTATTCGATCGGTTCCTCCAGGGTGATGATATGGTCGCCGCGGTGGAGGTTGATCTCCTGGACGAGCGCGGCAAGCGTCGTGGTCTTTCCGCTACCCATCGGACCGGTGACCAGAACGAGTCCGTTGTGGTACTGGGTGAGTAGCTTGAGTTGATTCGGCATCCCCAGTTCATCAAGCGTCCTGAGATTGCTGGTGATGATGCGGAATGCCAGATCGTAGCCGAGTCGCTGGCGCACCACGCTGGTGCGATAACGGCCAGTGGCGTTGTTATAGGCGAAATCGACGTCGCCCTGATCGACAAGACGTTTCCATTGCTGCTCGTCCAGAAACCCCTTCACAAGAGCCTCGGTATCCTCGGCTGTGAATTTGGGGGCGTTCTCCCACATGGGCAGGAGTGTACCGTATCGGCGGCAGGTCGGGGGACTGGAGACGCTGAGGTGGATGTCGGAGGCATCGGCCGCCTTGCCGAGATTCAGGTAGTCATCGACATGAGTCGGCAGCGTGGGATCGGAGAGTGAACTCATGGGGGAGAAAAAACAGGGGAGAATTCCTAACTAAGGACGTCCCCGTTTAGCAAGTCCCGCCTTGGCGGCATTTGTGGCTAGTTCCACGACGAGTGGGCGGAGGATGGGATACAAAACCTTTCCCACTTCCAAGGCGCCAGCGATCCATCCGGCCTTGGAGAGAGCGCCGACAGCCTGCACCGAGGCTGTGCCGATCGGCTCGGAAACTTTTTTAGAGGTTTTGGAAGACGTCCCTTGGCTCGCTTGACTTGTTCGGCGTCCTCCAAAAATCGTGGCGATTAATCCAGCGGCAGCGGCGCCACCGACCCAGCGCAAGGGATGATGACGGACGGATTCGGTGAAACGCTTCTGGATGTCGAGATCAGAGACGAGTCCCGAGTATTGTCGGGAGATGGCCATCCGGCTCTCCCTGATGGATTGCTGAAGTTTGGAAAGTTCGGCTTCCGTGGCATTCATCGCGTGGAGTAATTAGCTGTCCCGGAGGCAGTGAAAGATGAGGCGTTGGAGGCATCGACACCCGTGAAGCTTCCCAAGGCATCGATATCACGGCGCAGTTCCGCAGTGGTCGCCTCAAAGGGACGCGGGGCGATAACCCGTGCACACAGCACCTGATAGAGGATCCCGAGGATGCCAAGATGGAGCAACCCGGCCGCGGCTAGGGAAACAGGCCATCCCCACTTGAGGGATGTGGCCAGCAATGCGACCACTGCCCCAATCAGGGCGACATAGGCAATCATTGCCACTACCACAATCGCCAGCAGGAGGATAAGCCCGGCGATGCTTTGACGGATAAAGAGTCGGCCCTCAAGAGCAGCCAGAGAGCCAAGGGAGAGCAGGTGGCGGAGTAGGCCAGCCGTGAGTCCCGTGATTCTGGAGGCAATGCCGCCCGGGAGATGCTGGGAATTCATCGTGAGGGGTGATCCTGATCGGGACGGGTACCTTGGAATGGGAGGATGAGCAGCAGAGCTCTAACTTCTAGCGACGACGGAGAAGTAGTCCCAACACAACTCCTGCTGCAAAGGTAATGCCGACGGCGCGGAAGGGATTGTCCCGAACGTAATCCTCGGCCTGATCGGCGAGTTCCTCGAACTGATCGCGGTACTGAGCCGCCGCTTCACCTGCGCGGTCGGCGACGTTGCTGTAACGATCAAGCGCCTGCTGGGAGAGATCGCCGTACTTGGCCTTGGCGGTCTTGGAAAGATCGGCGTAGGTGGAGCGTGCTACATCCTTCAGATCCTGGGCGGCGGCACCAAGCTCCTCACGTCCCGCTGCATAAGCGGAGCGTGCAGCCGCAGCGGTCGTCTCAAGGGCTTTCTTGGCATGAGCCTGGCTGCTTTCGAGCTTTTCTGAGGCGGTGGGATTGTTTTGTGAGTCAGTCATGGTTTTGAGAAATTAAATTCGAGTGATGAGTACGATTTAAGAATCGCAGAAGTCGGCTGGTTGGCAAGGCGTCTTCAAGGTGTCCCACTCCACCTGTGGGAGAGACCGCAATGAAGCGGTTGGTTGTCCTGAGTTCCGATCAAGGAGAGCCGCACGATCTCTACGGATCCACCGAGGCGGGAAAGGCGTTTGGCGATCATGGATTGGGCAATGTCGTCCAGTGATTCGCTGTAAGTATTGAGAAGAAGGAAGAGGGGATGATCGCTGAGAGCCTCCTGAGCCGAATCCAGCAGGAAGGGAAGATGCTCGGAGAGCTTCCAGAGTTCCCCGCCTTTTCCACGTCCAAAAGAAGGGGGATCCATGATGATCCCGTCGTAGTGGTTCCCCCGGCGGATCTCCCGCTGAAGGAAGGTGAGGGCATCCTCGACGATGTAGCGAATGGGGGCCTCGGAGAGCCCCGAAATCCGAGCGTTTTCGGAACACCATCCGACCATGGCCTTGACGGCATCGACATGCGTGACGGAGGCTCCGGCAGCTGCTGCGGCCAGACTTGCCCCTCCGGTGTACCCGAAGAGATTAAGCACTCTGATTTCCGAGTTCCTGCTCTTGCAGTTCTTGATAAGAGTCCTCATCCAATCCCAGTTCGCCGATTGTTCGGGGAAGAGGCCGAGGTGTTTTGAGTTCGTGGGGCGGATGAGAAAGGAGAGCTCTCCGTAGCTGACGGTGCAGGGATCAGGGAGAGGCTGGCGCCAGTTCCAGGTACCTCCCGTGGCGCGGTCGCCAGAGTAGCGTCCCTCCCATGCCGGTAGTGATGAACTCTCTTTCCCCGGCCCCCATGGCCATAGTGCGGTCGACTCGGGACGAAGAATGACTCTGCCGCTCCATCGCTCCAGACGCTGACCATCGCCCGAGGCAATCAACTCGTAGCCTTGCCATTCCTGAGGATGGTGCATCACTTAAAATCCCGTCCGGAACTGGACAATCAAAAGCCACAGGTTCAGACCTGCAATCAACGCGGCCATTACCCATCCGGTGAAACGAACCCATGAGGCATTAACGAACTCCCCCATGATCGAGGCATTCCCCGTGAACTGTACCAGAGGAACCACGGCAAAGCTGAGTTGCATGCTGAGGACCACCTGGCTGATCAGGAGTAGACGCGTGGTGGCTCCATCTCCGGCGATCGCAAGCACGATGACTGCGGGAATTATCGCTAGCATCCGCGTGATCAGACGCCGTATCCAGGGTGCGATCCGGATGTGAACGAATCCCTCCATGATGATCTGTCCCGCAAGCGTTCCCGTCAGGGTGCTGTTCTGTCCCGAGGCAAGGAGAGCCACGGCAAAGAGAGTGCCTGCTCCGGCGACACCAAGCATCGGGGTCAGTAGCTTGAAGGCATCCTGGATCTCGGCCACATCGGTCCGCCCGGCCTTGTAGAAGGTGGCCGCCGCCAGGATCAGGATGGCCGCATTGATCGCAAGGGCCAGGGTCAGGGCGATATTGGAATCGATGGTCGCAAAGCGGATGGCCTCCTTCTTGCCGACCGAGTCAAGAGGGTAGCACCGGGTCTGAACGATGGAGGAGTGCAGGTAGAGATTATGCGGCATCACGGTGGCTCCGATAATGCCGATGGCGATAAAGAGTTTTTCAGGGTCGGAAACAATCGTTGCTGTGGGAAAGAATCCATGCAGGATCGGGAGGATCTCCGGTTTGGAGAAAAAAAGCTCCAGAGCAAAGCATCCCGCGATCGTTGCGATTAATGTGATCACAATCGCCTCGATATAACGGAATCCTTTTTGCTGGAGCAAAAGAAGAAGCAGGACATCTAGTGTGGTGATGACCACGCCGATGAGGAGGGGTAGGTGAAACAGAAGATTCAGTGCGATGGCTGAGCCGAGTACCTCGGCCAGATCACAGGCCGCGATGGCGATTTCCGCAAAGATCCAGAGAAAGACGGAGGCCCTCTTCCCATAGTATCGGCGGCAGAGTTGGGCAAGGTCGGCTCCGGTGGCGATACCAAGCTTCAGGGCCAGGTATTGCAGGAACATGGCCATCAAACTCGAGAGAAGGATAACGGAGAGGAGGGAGTAGTTGTATTTTGATCCTCCTGCCAGATCGGTTGCCCAGTTTCCGGGATCCATGTAACCGACAGCCACAAGATATCCGGGGCCTACGAAAGCCAGAAGTTTTCTCCAAAAGCCCTTTTGAGAGGGAACATGCATGGTGCGATGTACCTCGGGGAGGGTTGCTGAAACGGGGTGGTTCATTAAAATTAGCCTTGGCTAAATTATTTATACGGTGCTATGAGTTCTCTGCAAAGGGAAAAAGCAGATAATGAACTTCCCTAAAACCACCCCATGATCAAAACTTCAAACAGGTCATCATCGGCCGCCGAAGACTATCTGGAGCGTATTCAGGAACTCATTGAGGCAAAGGGTTACGCCAGAGTCGTTGATATCGCGGCCAGTCTGGGGATCTCGCAGGCCAGTGTTACAAATATGGTCAAGCGTCTCGATGCCGAGGGTTTTGTTCTCTATGAGAAATACAGGGGATTGGTCCTAACCCCGGAGGGTGAGCGCATTGCCAAGGAGATCGCGCGCAGACACCGTATCCTGACAGATTTTTTAAGCCGGTTG
>CAIKYN010000006.1 GCA_903831635.1 uncultured Spartobacteria bacterium | reverse complement strand
CGCCACTAGAGGGACTCTACCAGGAACGGATCCAGTGTTCTCAGCGCAAGCCTCCTGTTGTTCCCAAGAACCTCTCTCAGAGGGATTACCTTCGTGCCATTGATGCTCATGACATCACCTTCGGTGTCGGTCCTGCTGGCACGGGGAAGACCTACCTTGCCGTGGCGAAGGCGGTGGCGGCCCTGAAGACGGAAAAAGTGAGCCGCATCATCCTTACGCGACCTGCGGTGGAGGCTGGAGAGGCACTAGGATTCCTGCCCGGAGAATTGCAGGAAAAGATCCTGCCCTATCTGCGCCCTCTCTACGACGCGCTGCACGATATGCTTGAACCGGAGGAGATCCAGCGTGCCATCGAGCGGAATATCATCGAGATCGCCCCCTTGGCCTACATGCGTGGCAGAACTCTGAACAAGGCATTTATCATTCTGGATGAGGCGCAGAATACCACCACGGAGCAGATGTTCATGTTTCTCACCCGCATCGGCATCGGCTCGAAGTGCGTGATCACGGGGGATCGAACCCAAATCGATCTTCCCAAAAACAAGCCCAGTGGTTTGGTTGAGGCGATAGGGGCCCTCTCAAACACCCCGGGAATCAACTTCCATCTTTTTGGCGAACGGGATGTTGTGCGTCATCCCCTGGTTCGAGCCATCATCTCGGCCTATAAGGAGCACCGGGGACTCCAAGAGACGCGCTCTTAATCAATCATCCGATGTTCCGTTTTCTTCGAAAAAAGAGACTCGCCGCCCGGGGGTTGAGTTGCGGGAAGTCACGCCTTGAAAGCCGCGAGACCATGTTCGGTGCGCTGGAGGAGGGGAGTTTGTTGCGTTTTGGGATCGTCTTGGCGGCGTCGGGAATTCTTGCCCTCTTTTGCTTGGCGGGAGACGCGCATGATCCTCTTAAGCATCTTCTGTACGCTCTTTTAATTCTCGCCCTGGCCGTGGTGCAACCGGTGATCAGCGGCGATTCGGCACTCAGGAAAAATTCCTCCCTGGCCCTTTTTCTGGGGGTGATTCTGCTTCAGGTTGGGATTGGAGAATTCCTTCAGGGGCAGGTGGTCCAAGGACGTCTGGAAGAGCACTTGGTATCATTGCTACTTCCCTACGCGCTGGCTCCGCTGATCCTCTCAGTGCTTATGGGACCCCAGATCGGTCTTTCGGCATGTCTGATCGGCGCACTCTGGTGGTCGGTCCTTCATGTGACGAGAGACCCCTTGCTTCTTCTGTTGGCCATCACTGGCGGACTGGCCGCGGTTCTATCCACCCTTCGTGTGCGGCGTCGATCGAGGCTTCTCAGAGCAGGCTTTTATTCGGGCATCACCGTCTGGATTCTGGCGCTCCTTTCCGGACTGATCGGTCCGATCCTATGGAATAATCTCCCCCTGACGGACTGGGGGAGTCTAGGTATCGAGACTGCTCTTGCCATCGGCACGGGAATTCTCACCGCTGTGCTAGTGAGCGGCTCTCTTCCGATGATCGAAAAACTTTTCGGAATCACCACGGAGATTTCCT
>CAIKYN010000005.1 GCA_903831635.1 uncultured Spartobacteria bacterium | reverse complement strand
GCCTTGCCATCAATGAATTTCATAGGATTAGGGAGATATGGTTTTGAATGTGGAACTCAGGAAATCAGGAACATGCAGGAAAAGATTAACCATGAAGATCATAGAGGAGGGGGCAAGAAGGAATATTTTCCCAAGTGATGAAATTCTTCATTCTGTTTCTCTCTTCCTGTCTTCTTGAGTTCCACATTCATACATCCCTTCTTCCAGAGTGAACTATGCAGGAGGGTCGGATTTTTCTGCTTCCTCTCGCAGGTAGGTTTCGAGTTTGAGGCGCTCGGCCTCGAGATCGGTAGTCTCCGGATTGATCGTCATGTAGGGATCGATGGTGATGTCGATACGGGAGAAGGGAAGCGGGATCGCGAAGTTGTCCCAGGTCTTCAAACGGATGGCGCTATGGTAGCGGGCATGCAGCAGCATGATCGGAATACCGGTCTTCTGAGCGAGGAAGACGGCACCGGGTCCGAGCGAGTACTTCGGGCCACGGGGGCCGTCGGGAGTGATTGCGAGATCAACGCCCGATTCGAGAAGCGCCGTCAGCTCACGGATAGCTGTCGAGCCCCGGCGGGAACTGGAACCACGCACAGATCCCATGCCGAGATGAGCCATGACTCCGGCCAGGATGTCACCATCCTTGCTCGGGCTGGTAAGGACGGAGACTCCTTTGCGGCTAGGATGCTTACCCGGGTAGTGACGCAGGAAGCCGATCGAGATCGCCGGGATGCGATTGTGCCAGAAGACGAGGATACGGGGGCCGTCGGGAGGATTCTTCAGGAATCCAGATCGGTCATTCATCCGGAGACGGATCGTTGAGAAGATGAGGCGTGCGAGATTCGCCGCGATAGCCGCGAGGAGGGCCTGCTTGTTAAACCGTCCGGTCGAAGAGGCCATCTATTCGCTTCCCGTGCTCTCCTCTCGGCTTATCTCTTGGTGCCAGCGGCAGGCATTCGGCGCATGGATGCCAAGCATATCAAGAACGCGCCAGACGACGGTGTCGGCGAGTTCGTCAAAGTTCTTCGGATGGCTGTAGAAGGAGGGTGATGCCGGGAGGATGATGCCACCTGCCTCTGTCACCGTGACGATGTTGCGAGCGTGGATGAGATTCCAAGGGGTCTCACGCGGCACAAGGATCAACTTCCTGCGTTCCTTGAGGAAGACATCGGCGGCACGCAGGATCAGGTTCTCGCTGGTTCCGGCGGCAATCCGTCCCACCGTTCCCATCGAGCAGGGCATCACCACCATCCCGTCGAAGAGGGCACTGCCGCTTGCGAAGGGAGCATTCATCGACTTCTCACTATGCTCGATGACTCCTGCGGGGAGCTTCAGAGTGCCGATCTCCTCATGGATCACCTGCTTCGCATAGGGGGAGAGCACGAGATGGATCTCATGACCGCCGCCCGCCTCTCTGCTACTCAAATGATGCAGCATCCGTTGCAGGTAGATGGAACCGCTGGCTCCGGTGGCTGCAAGGACGAGGCGCATGGATTTAGGTAATGGAGAATGGGGGAATAGGCAATAGGGCCTACAGAAGTTCTGCTGCTGTCAGGGCGGCGCGGAGCTTGTTAGCGCGCTCGAGCAGTTCCTGATAGACGGCGGTATTCTTGGGATCAGCTACACAGCGTGTCGATTCGTCCAAGGTCACAAGCCGTGAGCAGAGGGCATGAAGGGCCTCGATGGAATGATCCTCTCCGGCCGCCCAAGCCGCCTGGATCGCGCCGCCGAGAGCCGCCCCCTCGCTCGAGGTGAGGCAGACCGTCGGAACGCCGAAGACATCGGCGCAGAGTTGACGCCAGAAATGACTCTTGGTTCCGCCTCCGGTGATACGGATTTCCGTCGGTGTCACGCCGAGTGTACGGAAGCGCTCCAGACCGTAGGCGAGTCCGAGGGTCACACCCTCCATCGCCGCGCGGGCGATGTGAGCAGGAGTGAAGTTTTTTGTCGTGATGCCATGGAGCACACCGCTGCCGTGGGGCAGGTTCGGGGTGCGTTCCCCGGCGAGGTAGGGGAGAAGGAGGAGTCCTTCGCTGCCGGCAGGAATGGTAGCTGCGACGGTGGCGTATTGTTCATGGGTCCATCCCGCAAAGAGGGAGCGGGTCAGTTCCGTGACGAGGGTGACATTCATGGTGCAAGCAAGCGGCATCCAGGAGCCAGTGCTATCGCAGAATGCGGCGACCTCACCCTTGGGATCGACCACTGGTGAGGAGCTGAATGCGTAGAGAGTGCCGGAGGTGCCGAGGCTGGCAGTCATGATGCCGGGGCTCACGTTGCCGGTGCCGATGGCGCCCATCATGTTGTCGCCACCGCCGGAGCTGACAGTCACGGAGGAGGCGAGATGCCACTTGGATGAGAGCTCTTCACGGAGGGTGCCGGCAGGCTCCGAGGAGTGACGGAGCGAGGGGAGCTTCTCGGCGAGACCCGGTGCAACGGCATCAAGGACGGGCTGCGCCCAAGAACGGGTCTTTACATTCAGGAGTGCTGTCCCGGAGGCATCTCCATATTCCATCGACTTCACGCCAGTGAGCCACCAGTTGATGTAATCGTGAGGCAGGAGTACCGAGGCGGTCTCGGCCCAGTTCTGCGGCTCGTTCTGTCGCACCCAAAGGATCTTCGGAGCCGTGTAGCCGGTGAGCATGGCGTTGCCGGTGAGTTCGACCACCTTGGCCTCGCCTCCCAGGGTCTTTGTCAGTTCGGAGCATTGCGCGGTTGTCGAGGTGTCGCACCAGAGCTTGGCTGGACGGACGACGCTGTTGGCGGCATCGAGAAGCACTAGACCGTGCTGCTGGCCGCTCACACCGATACCGACGACTTCGGAGCGGCGCTCTGGAATTTTGGAAAGAACTTCCGTGATGGTTGCCTCGACAGCTGCGATCCAGACCGCAGGGTCCTGCTCCATGTCTCCCTCTCCCTGGGCTTCAACGAAGCCGTAAGCTTGCTGTGCGCTGGCCAGGATCTCTCCTGTTTCGAGATCGAGTGCAATGGTCTTGGTACTCTGGGTTCCGCTGTCGATGCCTAGTGTGATCATGGGAGGGTAAGGATGAAGGAAGAATGAAAAATGAAAAAGGATGAATCTGGCCAATTCTTTTCATCGACCGATGAAACGCAAGATTCGCTGGAGTCAGTCATGACAATGCGGTGAATAAGATCAAAATCTGGGATTACTTCTTGCCAAGAATGCTGAGGGGGGGCATTCTGTCCGACCACTTTAGACCAATTTCCGGCCACCATTCCTGTCATGAGCATCATCGCCACCATCGAAAAAGAGCAGTTCAAGTCCGATATCATCGAGTTCCAGGTCGGTGATTCCATTTGCGTCCACACACGCGTCATCGAAGGTGACAAGGAGCGTATCCAGAAGTACTCCGGCATCGTGATCGGGCGCAAGGGTGCTGGCATTAATGCAAACTTCACCGTCCGTCGCGTCAGCTTCGGTGAGGGTGTCGAGCGTGTTTTCCCTCTTCATTCCCCACGCATCGCAAAGCTCGAGATCGAGAAGCGTGGATCGGTCCGCCGTTCCAAGCTGAACTACCTTCGTGACCGCAAGGGTAAGGCCGCCGTCACCGTGAAGGAGAAGGCGCAGGAAGTTGCCTAATCACTGATTATTTTCCGGTCCGATGACGATCAAGCGTCGCGGATCACTGAATTCGGGCTCCAAGTCTCCCATGACTCGGAGCCCTTCTCTTTGCCCCACACTTCTCCACGAGCAGGAACTCCATGCCCGGGGCATCCGTCCCGTGGCGGGAGTCGATGAGGCGGGGCGTGGTCCCTTGGCTGGTCCCGTGGTGGCTGCCGCAGTGATCCTACCCGAAGGATTTTCCCTGGAGGGGCTGGATGACTCCAAGAAACTCAATCACCACCAGAGGGATGCTCTTTATGTCCGGTTGACTGAAGATGCGTCCGTGAGATTCTTTGTGGCTGAGGCCAGCTCAGAGGAAATCGGACACCTGAATATCCTGCGAGCAACTCACCTCGCCATGGCGCGTACCTTGACTGGACTACACGAAAACGGACATCAGTGCATCCATGCCCTCGTGGATGGATTACCGGTGAAGGGACTCCCGATCGAGCACACTGCACTTGTTGGCGGGGATGGGATCAGCCTCAGTATTGCCGCCGCCAGTATCCTGGCCAAGGTCACCCGGGACCGTATTATGGACGAACTCGATCAGGAATATCCCCAGTACGGATTTGCCCAGCATCGGGGCTATGCCACGGCAGAACACCTCGCTAAACTCCAAGAACATGGACCTTGCCCACATCATCGACGTGGTTTTGCGCCGGTCGATCAGCCCACCTTCGGCTTCTGATTCAAATTCTCATCTTGCCCTTGGAACATGGGGGGAGGATCAGGCGGCACGCCATGTGAAGCGTCTCGGGTGGAAAATCTTGCGGCGGAACTTCCGCGCTCCTGGAGGAGGAGAGGTCGATCTTGTCTGCAGGGATGGTGATACCCTGGTCTTTGCCGAGGTGAAGACCCGCCGCTCGGAGGAGATGGGAAGGCCTCTTGATGCCGTCGATCAGAAAAAACAGGAACTGATCCGCAGAGGAGCGATCCATTGGCTTCGTCTTCTCAACATGCCAGACCTTACCTTCCGCTTCGATGTGATCGAGGTGTTGGCCACGGATCCCATCGAAATCCGTGTAATCGAATCGGCATTTACGCTCCCCGATCCATTGAGATATTAAGGGGACAATTAATTCCCACTAGGGCAACAAAAACCCGTCTCACTGTTGGGAAAGGATGAAAGCTGAAACCTGAACCAAGCAGGGAACCACGGAAGGCACGAAAGGGGATTAGAAAAATCTCTTCCTTCCCTTTCTCATTGATCCCTTTTATCCCCTTGGACAGTCCGGCCGTTGCTACGCATCCCTGTGAGATCAGTTTCATGAGTCTCCCTGTTCGTGCCTTTCGTGTTGTTCGTGGTTTTCTGCCGCACGTCACAACCAAAGACCTCTATCAGGCATTGGCCAGCCAGGGGGCCAGCTCCGCGCGCAATGCCATTTCATCGCCCACGGTGAATTCCTCACCGAGCTGAAGTGGAACAATGGCTCCGGAGAGGGTGCCGATCTCAAGGATCAGGATGCGTTTGCCGGGGTGTTTTTTGATGGCGGCGTGGATGGCATGAAGGTCGTCCACAATCAGGCGGCTACGATCCATCCGG
>CAIKYN010000004.1 GCA_903831635.1 uncultured Spartobacteria bacterium | reverse complement strand
TGCCCGTAAAAAAAGGCGCGCGTCTTGTATCCCTCGGCAGGTGTGCCCAGGAAGGTGGCGGCGCTTGTTTCTGCGGCGACGATCGAGGCAAGCACTGCCCACCAAGGGATGGAGCGTCCTCCGAGGGCGAACTCCTTGAGCGTGGAGTTTCCACGACCCGCCCGAAGTCCGATCCCAATGATCACACCGAAGTAGATCAGGATAACGACTGCGTCGATCAGAAGAGAGGCCGGAACACTAGGCATTCCGCAGAAAGCAACGGCCAGATCCGCGGGTGGGAGATATGAGGGGATCACCAGTCAGGGTCCCCTGCAATCAGGCGCCTTTTGGGCGAAGTTGCTTCAGCAGGATCTTGGAGTTTCTACCGCTTCCCTCATACCGAAGGCGTCGTTCCTCAGGCATGATGGAGGGATCGGACTCGCTGTACCCACCCTTCTGCTGAAGGTAATTCACGGCGCGCGTGGAGAGAGCGTAGATCCGATCGATTCCCTTTTCCTTCGCAAGGTTTTCGGCAAAGGCCATCAGCTTCCTACCGAAGCCTTTGTTCTCATGAGACTTGCTGACATAAAGACAGGCCATCTCCGCAAGGGAGTTCACCTTGTCGACATGAAGGGCCACGCAGGCGATCGGTGTCCGGTCGATTTCCAGAATCCAGTAATCCTCGATTCTTGAGAGAATATCGGCCCTGGTCCTCCGTGCGATCTCCTCATCCTCGACCGACTGCCGGATGAGCGACATCACGGCCCGGACATCCTTTTTGAAGATGCGTCGGATCTGCTGATACTCATTGGAGTAGATCATGGTTCCCGAGCCTTCATGACTGAAGATCTCGGTCAGCAACGCCTCGTTGATCCTACCATCGAGCAGGTGAGCCCGTGGAACACCGCCACGGCAGGCACGCGAGGCGCATTCGATTTTGGAAATGAGTCCCGAGGGGCCGTTTGTCGCCCGTAGCTTCTTGATCATCTCCTCCGACTCATCGATGGAAAGCTGACGAGGCAAGGGATTGGTTCCTCCCACCACCTCGTCCGCCCCAAGGAAAATGATCTTGGCGGCATGGAGTGCTTCCGCGACTTCCAGGGCGATACCGTCGGAGTTGACCCGATAGGTCCTCCCCTCGCCGTCAAAGCCCAAGGGAGGGATGACCGGAATGATCCCCTCTTTGAGAAGAAGCTCGAGGGCATGATTATCGATCCTCTCCACCCGTCCGGTGAAGAGTTGGTCGGTGCCTCCGAGAATACCGGCCGGATGAGCGATAATGGCGTTGGCATAGGCGGCCCGCAGGTCGACAGCCGAAAGCCCCTCCATGATCCCATTGGTCAGCCTGATGGCTGCGTCGATTGCGATCTCCAGGGTGGAGTCACTCGTGATCCCGGTGCCATCACTATTGGTGACGGGTATGCCACGTTTTTTCGCGAGTTCTTCGATCTGGTGGCTTGCTCCATGGACAAGAACCACCCTGACGCTCAACGAACGCAGCACGGCAAGGTCTAGGAGGATGTTTGGGAAGTTTTCCGAAGCCGCCACGGCACCATCGACCGCGATCACGAAGATCCTTTCCCGGAAGCGGGGCACATACTGGAGGATTTCTCTTAGATCGGAAACGTTCACGGAAGTTGTGATGGTGAGGTTTCGCCTCCCGATGGTGCAATCAATTTATGATACCGCCCAAGGTTTCGTTAGAAAGCGGTGTTTCCAGTTCGCGCTCCAGGGCTAGGGCCACGCTTTCCGGTTCTGCAAGCGGTGCCAGCGCGCCCAGAGCGGCCACCTCGACGATGGAAAACCGCGTCACGAGTGGGCGCAGGTCATTGATCGCCGCCGAGGAGTCCTTATCCGATCGATTGGCCAAGAGTACCGAGACAGGTGATGCGAGGTTACGAAGTCCCGTACGCAGGCTACGCCAGTAGGCTTTTGAAGATTGGGCCAGGAAGGCATGCTCCGCGCCATACTGTTGGGCAGTCGATGAGATGACGCTGACCGATTCCTCGAACCCAGGGCCCTCCGCGACGAAACCAGAGCGAAGCAACCAAGCCCTAAGAAAAGAATCGGTGGAGAGTTGGTAGCGGTAGACGAGACGAGCCATCCTTGGAAACCAGCCGAGACGGTGCCATCCGTGCGAGGGATTTGCCTTACCCAGGGCCACATCCGGCATCCAGAGAACCAGTTTCACGGTTTTCTCCGGATGACGTGCTGCAAAAAGCAGGGCGATGTTGGCACTCAAGCCGGAGGCGACAATCACGGCAGGCTGCCCTGGGGCGCAGGCATCCAGGAATTCAGCGATCGAACGCACCTGCTCCTCGGCCGTCGGCGATGGGGAGGGACGCTGTGATTCTCCGAATCCGATCATGTCGGGAACGAGCACTCTCCATTTCTCTGCGAAGCGGGGATAAATCTTCGACCACTCGAAGGAGGAGGCGCCGGGAAAGACACCATGCAGGAAGAGAAGAGGCTGTCCCGGGAACTGACTGTCGGCTGTATGGTAAACGATCTCACCGGCTGAGGTGTCGGCCACGCGGGTTGCAAAGACCGCGGGCGAGATGGCATCCGGGATGATGCTACGCAGGGTGTTGCGCCAGCCGTACCGGACAGCCAACGCCACGGCACCGAGGAGGCCCGCTCCCAATCCAACGCCAAGCGCCTTGCGTCGGCTTGGATGGTTTCGGGATTCCTCGTTCATGAGGGGTTTCTTATTTCCCGGGTTCGGGAACGAAGCGAACAATGCCGCTTCCCTTGGTGACTTGACCAATAACGTTGCCCCCGAGGGTCTTGGCGATCTTGGAGCCTTCCTTGCCGGGAACGACAAGCACCATGCCGATTCCCATATTGAAGACCTGATACATTTCGAGCGGGTCGACATTACCGCCGCGTCCGATGATTCCGAAAATCGCCGGGACTTTCCATGAGCGGGGATCGATCACCGCATCGCAGCCCTTGGGGAGGATACGCGGCAGATTATCGATCAGTCCGCCGCCGGTGATGTGTGCTGCGGCACGAAGAGGCTTACCCTTCATCTTATGAATCTTATCGAAGGCCGGCAGGTAGCTGCGGTGAACCTTGAGGAGTTCTGCTCCGACGGTTGTGCCGAGTCCGGCGGGTCGGTCGCTGAGCTTAAGTCCAAGAAGGTCGAAGAGTACCTTGCGAGCGAGTGAATAGCCGTTGGTATGGAGGCCGTTGGAGGGGAGGCCAATGAGGGAGTCGCCTACCTTGACCCGACTCCCGTCGAGCAAGTCCTTACGGTCAACGATGCCGGTGATGGAGCCGGCCAGATCGTATTCGCCCTCGTTGTAGAGACCCGGCATCTGCGCGGTCTCTCCACCGATCAAGGCGCAGCCTGCCTCTTTGCAGGCGCGGGAAAGTCCGGTGATGATTTCCTTGAGCACGCGGGGGTCGAGCTTGGCGGCGGCAATGTAATCGAGGAAGAACAGGGGGCGGGCTCCCGTCACGGCGATATCATTGACGCAGTGGTTCACGAGATCAGCTCCGATCGTGTCGTGCTTATCGGTGGTGAAAGCGATTTTGAGTTTTGTGCCGACACCATCGACGCTTGAGACCAGAACGGGATCCTTGATTCCCCGCTTCTTGAAATCAGGTCGGAAGAGTCCGCCGAATCCGCCAATCCCACCGAGCACCTCGGCCCCGTGTGTGGGACGAACGAGAGCACCGATGCCCGACTTGACCTGGTTGCCGAGTGCCACATCGACTCCTGCGCGAGCGTAGGAACTCTTCGAGGGAGTCACGGATTTTGCTTTGGAGGCAGGCTTTGCTGGCTGCTTCTTGGAGATTTTGAGGTCTTTGGAGACTTTTTTCTTCGTGGTCATGTGAGAGGTGTTTGAAGAGGTATCAGAATGTTTTTGCAAATCAGGATCGGGCCGTGATCAGAGAGGGCTGGGCGCTCTGGTCGGGCAGAAGTTGGGCGCTCCCCTTGCGTCGCTCCATGACCAACTTGTCGAAGGCCGCATCGAAGGGCACAGGGTATTCCCCTGTGAAGCAGGCCATGCAGAAGGAGTTTTTTTCCAGGCCAGTTGCCCGGACCATGCCGTCGACATTGAGGTAGCCGATACTGTCAGCTCCTAGATAATCGCAGATCTCCTGATGGGTATGCTGATTTGCGATGAGCTTCTCCGGATCGGGAAAGTCGATGCCGTAATAGCAGGCGTGGCGGTGCGGGGGGCAGCTGATGCGGAGGTGGACCTCCTTGGCGCCGGCCTCACGGAGATTCACCACGCGGGCTTTCGCCGTGGTGCCACGGACGACCGAATCATCGACGACGACAACGCGTTTTCCTCGCACGGCATCCCCGATGAGATTCAGCTTCACGCGGACATTGAAATCCCTGATCAACTGCGTCGGTTGGATGAAGGTGCGGCCGATATAGTGATTGCGGACGAAGGCTGGGTCGTAGGGAATTCCCAGCTCCTCTGCAAAACCGAGCGCAGCGTAGATTCCTGAATCGGGCACCGGAATGACGACATCGGCTTCGACCGGATGGAGTCGTGCCAGTTCCCGGCCCATGTTCACACGGGCCTTGCTGACCGTCACACCGCGTAGGCGGCTGTCCGGGCGGGCGAAGTAGACATACTCGAAGATGCAGAAGGCCTCTTTTGCCGGAACAAACGGAAACTCAGAGCGGATCCCCTGATCATTGATCACCACGACTTCTCCTGGTTCGAGATCGCGGACGAACGTCGCGCCGATCAGGTCGAAGGCGCAGGTCTCCGAGGAGAGCACCCAGGCATCATCAAGCTTTCCAAGGGAGAGGGGGCGCAGGCCGTTGGGATCGCGGACGCCGATGATCTCGTTCTCTCCCATGACGACAATCGAAAAAGCTCCCTCGAGACGACGCAGGGATCCGATCGGTCCTCCCATGGTGTCATCAGGCTGCGCCAAGAGGTGAAGGACGATTTCGCTGTCGACCGTTGTCTGGAAGATGGAACCGCGGGTCTCCAGTTCATCGCGTAGAGCCGATGCATTGACCAGATTGCCATTGTGGGCCACCGCGATCTGCCCGCGTGCCGTGTCGACGCCGAGCGGTTGAGAGTTCAGAAGAGTGCTCGAGCCGGTGGTGGAATAACGGACATGGCCGATGGCCCGAGTGCCTTTGAGTGAATCGAGGTTCTCCGGCGCGAAGACCTGCGAGACAAGGCCCATGCCTTTGTGGAGGCAAAAGACTTTCCCGTCGCCGTTGCTCGAGGCGATGCCCGCGCTTTCCTGACCGCGATGCTGAAGGGCGAAGAGTCCGTAGTACGTCAACAAGGCGGCATCCTTGTGACCGAAGACGGCGAAGACGCCGCACTCATGTTTGGGACGATGGGACTCGGGCGAAGGATGCGTGGTCGGGATATTCAACAGGATGGTCGGTCAGGTGGAGGGCTGAAGGGATTAACTTTTCATCTTTTGCCCCCAGCATCAAACATGATTTGGAAAATGAATCGGCCGAAACTCCGCAGATGCGATAAATCCATTGACCTGAATCCGGTTTTGCCGTTCGCTCTCGCCCTCTCCGATGGTTTTCCGTACGTCCGCGACTTCTTTGCTTCCCAGCCTTCCCATTGTTTTTTCTGCCGATGCGGCTGTTGCCGGTGGTCCGATGATCCGCCGTCATGACTCACCCTGGAGACGTTTCTCTTGGGCGCTGCCCTCCATTTTAGCGATTGCTCCCACGTCCCAGAGTAGTGATCTCATCCGCTTGGCCCGACGCGAGGAGGGGGAAGAGGTTCTTCAGACGATTCTTCTTTCGCTCTCGATGGACTCTGCATGGAACGATTCCTTTGCCATTGCGGAGCATTATCTGACTGCTGCGGTCGGCAGGCTTTTCAACGAACAGGAACCGCTCTGCCTCGTCATTCAGAAGGGGAACAGACTCATCGCCGCATCGCTTCTGGATCCCGATCCCGAGTCAGTGCAGCAGCTTGTCAGTGGTCCCATGGTGACGATGGAGTACCGGAACAGAGGCATCGGCTCCCGTCTTCTTCACGCATCGCTCATGGCGCTTCAGGAACGTGGTCTGGCAACGGCGACCGGGATTACCCGTGAGAGGACTGTGGCTGC
>CAIKYN010000003.1 GCA_903831635.1 uncultured Spartobacteria bacterium | reverse complement strand
GAAGGCAGGAGTCGAAGTGCGCTCGCGCCGCGATCCTCTCACAGGATTGAAGGCTTACTCACTCTATGGTGATACGCGAAAACCAACCCGTGAGATGCTGGCTGGAGTTGATGTGCTCGTCTATGACATGCAGGATATCGGATGCCGCAGCTACACCTACATCAGCACGATGGGCAAGTGCCTGGAGGCCTGTGCGGAGCAAGGGAAGGAGTTTGTGGTCCTTGATCGTCCGAATCCTCTGGGAGGGGATCGTGTCGAGGGACAGGGGATCGATCGAAAGTGGATCTCCTTTGTGGGTCAGTTCCCCGTTCCTTATGTCCATGGGATGACTGTCGGTGAATTGGCCCTGATGGCCAATGCCAAGGGCTGGATGGGACCGAAAGCCAATCTTCAGGTAGTCAAGATGCGCGGATGGAATCGCTCGATGACGTGGCCGATGACCGGACTGCACTGGGTTGCTCCTTCGCCGAATATTCCCAATGAGATGACTCCCAATTATTATGTGATCACTGGAGTGGTTGGGGAACTGGCAGGAGGCCTTGATCAGGGGCTCTTCTCGCCGAGGGCCTTTCAAGTCTTGGGGGCACACTGGGTGAAGCCAAGGATGGTTTCCTATCTTCAGTCGATGTGTCAGGGGATCGGAGTCGGCCCTACCACGACGAGTTGCGGACCTGGGGTGATCTTTCATGCCAATCCGAATGGCGGTGGTAATTTAGCAGCTGCAGCCCTCTACACGCTGGCCGAGTGCAATAAGGAGTCTCACGGGTTGATCTTCACCCAGGCGAGCAAAAGCAAAATCAATCTCTTCGAGAAGGTCTATGGCAGCGACACAATCCGACGAGAGCTTGCAACTCGTCGGCCCGAGCAAATCGTGGCCTCCTGGCAGCCATTCCTCAATCGCTTTCGCAGCGAGAGGCAGCCGTACCTGCTCTACTGAGCAGGAAGGAACAAGGGTGGAGTGAAAAAATGAATGCGTCGACCGAGGAAGCAAATCCCGCGAGAAGGGGCCGTCTTCCAGGCCATGTCGAGCGGGTGGGACTCTTCGGGGGAAGCTTTGATCCGATTCATCTAGGGCACCTGATTCTTGCTGAGGCGGCGATGGCGGATCTGGAGCTGGATCGAATTATTTTCATTCCTGCAGGGATCTCTCCCTTTAAGACGTCATCGCCGCCCTCTGTATCCAAGGAGTCGCGTCTGGCAATGCTCCGAGAGGCGATCTCCTCCGAGTCTCGTTTCTCCGTGGATGAACGGGAACTTCATCGCGATGGTCCCTCCTACACCATCGACACGGTCAGGGAATTGCTTGGTGACCATCCCGGCGTGCGATTCATTTATCTGATTGGAGCTGATAATCTGAAGGATCTTTCCAAGTGGCATGAGATTGAAGAGCTCAAGAATCTGGTGGATTTCGCGGTGCTCGACCGAGGAAATGCCGTTGAACTGGCCTCCTGTGATTTTCCCGTGGTACGCCGTCGTATCGATCTCTCCTCCACGGAGATCAGGGACCGCTTGTCGAAGGGGCTTTCCATTCGCTTTATGGTGCCCGAGGGGGTATATGATTTCCTAATGACCCATTACCCGCACCACTCCTCTCTCTATGGTAACAGCTAAGATGCCCAAGGCAACCGCTCCTCTCAAGCCGGAGAAGAAGGTTAAAGAGAAGAAGATCGTAAAGATCGATCCCGACGAGACTCTGGTGAGACTCTGTGCTGAAGGGGCGCTCGACAAGAAGGCTGAGGATGTTGTTGTTCTCGACATGAGGGGGATTTCATCATTCACCGACTTTTTCCTGATCGTCTCAGGTACTTCAGAGCCACAGCTCAAGGCCATTGCGGGCTCGATTCGCGAAAAGGTCCGCGAGGCCACGGGACTTCGCCCGATCGCCGAGGATGGCTTCCCCGTCAGTCAGTGGGTCATCATCGATTATGGCAGTGTGATTATTCATATCTTTCACAAGGAGAGACGTGACCTCTACGCACTGGAGTCTCTCTGGGGAGATGCTCCTCGCCTCGAGATCGAGGAGTAGAAACTGGAAGTTCGGTTGCTTGGATT
>CAIKYN010000002.1 GCA_903831635.1 uncultured Spartobacteria bacterium | reverse complement strand
GCTGCCCGCGGATTTTGATTTGGCACAATGTCCTTTTCCCCATGGAGAAATCCCCTTGGAGGAAATTTTCGAGGAGATCCTCCGGTTGAAATCGGTTGGGTTAATCGAGGCGAATGTGATCAAGGGGATCGATGGCAAGCCCACCAAGGTACAGGTCCGTTACGTGACGCTGAGCGGAAGGAATTACCTCGAGGGTAAAAATCCACAGGTCGAGCAACGGGCAATACTTAGAAAAATCGTGGGAGGCCTTCTCGTGGCCGTCTTAGTCATTGGATTCCTGTTCGTCGGCAGCACCCGCCTCGGCGGCCTCTTACAGCGGCATCATGAGGTGCCTCCTGCACCGACACCGACACCAACGCCTGTTCCTACACCCACTCCCACTCCTGAGCCAACGCCGACTCCTTCTCCTTCTCCCTCTCCAAAGCACAGGGCAAAGCCTCACACAACACCCGCAGGCATCTAATCTCAGAAGACAGAGAAGAAAGAGGGTGACGCTTTGGAAGGCTTCAATTCGCAGCTGCAGGAGCATCTATCCACGCTGGAACAGCTGGGACTCCTACGCTCCCTACGTGTGGTTGAGGAGACGGACGGCACACGCATCACGATCGGTGGGCATAAGCTGATTAACTTTTCCTCTAACGACTACCTCGGGCTCGCCTCTCACCCCGCCATTGCGGCAGCGATGGGAGAGGGGGCCCAACGGTGGGGATCCGGATCGACAGCCTCCCGCCTGATTTCCGGAACCACTGCAGAGCATGCCGCGCTGGAAGAGGAACTCGCCTTAGCCAAGGGAACCGAGGCAGCTCTGGTTTTCTCAACAGGCGTCGCCGCTGCCACGGGGACCATCCCCGCGCTGGTAGGCAAAGGCGATGTCATCATCATGGACAAGCTCGCTCATGCCTGCCTGATCGACGGAGCCCGCGCGAGCGAGGCCACTCTCCGTGTCTATCCCCATAACGATCTTGAAAAGCTCGAGTCCCATCTTAAATGGGCCCGTGAAAAACATCCGACCAGCACCGGGGCGCGCGTGATGATCCTTACCGAATCGGTCTTCAGCATGGATGGCGATCTCGCTCCCCTGCATGAAATCGTTGAGCTGAAGGAGCGGTATGGTGCCATCCTCTTTCTAGATGAGGCTCATGCCGTAGGCGTCCGCGGCACGGGAGCTCAGGGGCTGGCAGGTGAGCTCGGTCTTGGAGGCCAAATTGAGATCCAGATGGGAACTCTCGGAAAAGCTCTTGGCGTCTCAGGAGGCTACATCGCAGGATCACGTGTCTTGATCGATTTTCTAATCAACCGCGCCCGAAGCTTTGTTTTCTCCACGGCACCTTCACCGGCTGTCGCAGCCGCCGGTCGGGCGTCCCTGAGGATCGTGCAGTCACCTGAGGGAGAGGCCCTTCGTGTCCGTCTTCAGGAAAACCTTTCTCTCTTTGCCTCGGAGATGAAGATCGCTGCATCTCCAAGTGCCATCGTCCCATTAATCCTCGGCAGCGAGGAGCGTGTGCTTCACGAGACAGCGCGGCTTCAGAACTCAGGATTCTTTATCCCCGCGATCCGCTATCCGACCGTTCCAAGGAATACGGCGCGTCTTCGGATCACGCTGAGCAGTGCGCATCCCCAGGAGCAGATCCTGAGACTCGCCGTAGCCCTGAAAGACTCTGGGTTGCGGGTCTAGATCGATGGTGTCGTAGGTGCCTAGGACTGGAGCTTCTTTGCGAGGATTTCTCCAGCGAGAGCGGGATTGGCTTTGCCTTTGGAAAGCTTCATGACCTGACCCTTGAGGAAATTGAGCGCTGCTTCCTTGCCCGACTTGAAGTCGGCTACGGAGGCCGGATTGGCTGCGATCACCTCGTCGCAGAATGCCTCGATGGCCCCCGTGTCGCTGACCTGCTTGAGTCCCTTCTCCTCGACGATCACAGCAGGCTGTTTGCCGCTCACCATCATCTCGGCGAAGACCTCCTTACCCTGGCGGCCGCTGATGGTTCCTCCCTCGATAAGAGCCGTGAGTTCACCGATGTAGGCAGCCTGGATGGGGCATTCCGAGAGATCAAGCGATGCGGTGGAAAGAGCACTGAGCAGATCATTGATGATCCAGTTGGCAACGCTCTTCGGCTTGGGAGACCCCTTCGCTGCTTTTTCGAAGTAATCGGCCAGCGCTGCATCATCGGCAAGAACCGCCGCATCGTACTCGCTGATGCCGAAGTCGGCGACGAAGCGGTCGCGCTTCGCCTGCGGAAGCTCGGGCATCCCCGCCTTCGCAGACTCGACGAGATTGGCAGTCCGGACGGGAAGCAAGTCGGGATCGGGGAAGTAGCGGTAATCGTGTGCCGATTCCTTGATACGCATGAGAGTAGTTTCCCCACGGTCGTCATCCCAGCGGCGGGTCTCCTGATCGAGCTTGCCACCAGCCTTAACAAAGGCGATCTGTCGCTCGATCTCAAAAGCAAGGGCCCTGCGGACACCACTGATGGAATTGAGATTCTTCAGCTCGATCTTGGTGCCGTATTCCTTTTGGCCTACAGGGCGGACGGAGACATTCACATCGCAGCGCATCTGCCCCTTCTCCATGTCGGCATCGCTGATATCGCCATAAACAAGGATCTGCCGGAGCGCCGTGAGGTAGGCAAATGCTTCCTCGGGCGATGCGATGTCGGCCTCAGAAACAATCTCCATGAGCGGGGTGCCGGCGCGATTGAAGTCGATGCCGCTGGCTGTCTCGAGATGGAAGCTCTTGGCCACATCCTCTTCGAGATGGATGCGAGTGAGGCGGATCGTCTTGCCGGGAGTCGCGATCGTCTTCTGCGCATCCTTCGGATAGGCCGTCTCGTGCAACGGGACTCCGCCGCCGAGGCAGAGCGGCTGGTCATACTGGGAAATCTGATAATTCTTCGGCATGTCCGGGTAGTAGTAGTTCTTGCGGTCGAACTTGCAGACCTCGGGAATGTTGCAGCCAAGCATCAGCCCTGCGCGTGCGGTGAGACGCAGCGCCTCTCCATTCATCACCGGAAGCGCCCCGGGCAGTCCAAGACAGGTTGGGCAGGTGTGCGTATTCGGTTCGGCTCCATACTCCACCTTGCAACCGCAGAACATCTTGCTCTTGGTTTTTAACTGGGCATGGACTTCAAGTCCGATCGTTACGCTGTATTCCGTACTCATAGGGTGATGTTCTCAGTCAGTTGGCGGGGAGGGGAGTCGTGATGGATTGGGAAGAGGAGTTTGTAGCGTGTGTTTTCGCGCGATGCGAGTTCGGAGAGGCGGGTGCCGTTAGCTTTGGGCCGGTAGCATACCGTGGAGGAGTCGGTGGCTCCAAAGCATAGTTAAGGGCCCCGGTCAGGTCGAACTCCTTCAACTGGGCAAGCAACTGGGGGTCATTGGCCGCCGCCAGGACATGCTTGTTCTGCAAAAGAGGCAGAATGTTCTTTTTCTCAGCGGCTTTTTCTAGCGCTGGATCCTGAATCAGGGCTGCAATATGAGGATTGGCGATAATCTTCAGGGTGCCGGGATACTGAACGAAGCGCTCGATGGCATCCTGCGAACCAGCCACCATGGAGATCTTCACGATATCATCGTAGAAAGCCGTGGGGAGGGGATCCGCCTTCTTGAGAGTCTTGCCGGTGACTCCCAGCTCCAGGGACTCCTTCAGCTTGATCAGAAAAAGGGCGCTGTTTTCCGTGGAGAGTGACCTCCCCTCATTCCGGGCTTGGACGACGCGTAGTTCCCCAAGAGCCCCCATGCCCCTGATCAGAGTGATCCCGGCCCAAAGAAAAAGGAGTCCGAAGATCGCTCCGCAAACGGCACCACCCAATCCGAAACCGAGTCGAATCACGCCCGTATGATCCTCCGTTTTCTTGAAGAGGAGTCCGGCAACAAAAGAGATGCCGATATAAATGCCAATTCCGACAGTCAGGCCCGCCACGGCCGGCTCGATCAGCGGAGGCACTTTGGAAAAAAAGGCGACGACCGTCCCTGTGGCTCCGGCAGCCGTTGAGCCTCCGATCCAGGCACAGAATAAAGCTGCCAATCTCAGGAGTCCTCGCACCGCTCCAAGCCTCCAGCCACACCAGACCTCCCAGAGCAGGAAAAGTGTCGCCCCGATAAAGATGTACTGCTGCCACTGGGCGGAGCCTTCGACGATCATGGTCTAACAGAATGAAGAAGCGGCGCAGGAAATCAATCCTGCGCCGCTTCTGGGCGGGGGGGAAGGTGCTCTTTACTGCGTGACAACTTCCTGAGTCTCGTCGCGCAGGGTGCTGTTCGTGGCGGCGGCGGGCGGAAGCTGTTCATCGCGACCAGTGAACTTGACACTCAGAAGTTTGCTGATGCCGCGTTCCTCCATGGTGACGCCGTAGAGGGAGTCGGCACGCGACATGGTACGTTTGTTGTGAGTAATGACCATGAACTGGCTCTGGCCAATGAAGCGGTCGAGCAGCTTGATGAAGCGGCCGATGTTCGATTCGTCGAGCGGGGCGTCCATTTCATCCAGCACGCAGAAGGGAGAGGGCTTCACCATGTAAATGGCGAAGAGCAGCGCCACCGCCGTCATCGTGCGCTCTCCACCGGAGAGGAGCGAGATGCTCTGCAGTTTCTTGCCGGGAGGGCTGGCAATGATCTCGATGCCGCTCTCGAGCGGATCGCTCTCATCCATGAGGAGGAGATTCGCCTTACCCCCGCCGAAGAGCTGGGTGAACATCTCCTGGAAGTTGACGCGAATCTTCTCGAAGGTCTCCGAGAAGAGTTCTTTGGTCGTTTTGTTGATCCGTGCGATCGCCTCCATCAGCTCGGCTTTGCCGTTGATCAGATCATTATTCTGCTGTTCGAGGAATTTATAGCGTTCTTCCAACTCATCATATTCCTGGATGGCATCAAGATTGACGGGACCCATCGAATCAGCGCGTTCGGTCAACTCGGCAACAACCAGTTCGATCCTGTCCCACGGGATTTCAGCGGGGATGGGACCGCTGATTGCCTGAACTGACTCCACCGTGACCACTTCGGGGTTTTCATTGGAAGGAACCTCCCCCTCAGCTGACGATTCGGTTGACTCAGGAAGAGCGGCGCGGCGCTCTTTTTCCTTCTGCTGGGCCACGGCCTTCAGCAGTGCGTAGCGGTCAGGTTCAAAGCCAGCAAGGTCGAGCTGGTAGCGGCGGGAGACATGATCGCGGATCGACTCGGCGCGGAGCCTCAATTCGGCAAGGCGCACCTCGTTCTTGGAACGGTTATCCTGCAGGTCGGAAAGGTTTTTACGGGCGCCTCGCAGGGCGATTTCCAAAGCCTCGACGCCGGATTGCAGTTCGGCGCGGCGCACACCGAGTTCCAACACTCGGGCCTCGGCTTCGGCGCTTTCGATCTTCCAAGTCTCCACGCTCTCGGCAAGTCCGGTTGACTCCGCCTCCAACGACTTGATCTTTTCCTCATGCGTGATGATGTCGCGTTCGCGGACTGCGATCGTTTCGGCCAGCTCGCGGATACGGGCCTCCATAGGCGCACGCTGGTTTGCGAGCGACTGCTGACGCTGACGCTCGGTGGCGACACGCAGGCGTGCCTCGGCAAGCTCTGCCGCTGCGGTCGTCTCGGCATCACGAAGGAATGAAATCCTGGAGCTGGCTGCAGATCGCTCTTCGCGCGCTGTGTTGAGCTCGAGTGAGGCTGTCTCGAGCTGCTGCTCGCGATCGGCAATCTGTGCTTCCAGAAGCTGGATATGTTCCTGAAGGGAGGAGATTTCTCCATCGAGCGACTCGTGGCGTTGTCGGGCATTCTCAAGTTCACGGGTTGCCAAGAGGTTGTCAGCCTGCGCGGCCGCGAGCAGTCCCTGCGTATTGCCGAGAACTTCACGGGCATCACGGAGACGGTTCACGGCGGCTTCGAGGGAGGCAAGCGCCCCCTCGCGGACAAGGGACAAATGGTGGGCACTCTCCCTCATGACCGAGACCTCACGCTCCAGCGTGGCGATCTGGGATCGACGCAGGAGGGCAGAACCGGTTGCCTCGCCCGTGGCGCCGCCATGGGCAACACCATCACGACCTAGGAACTCGCCGGTGCGTGCCGCGAAGGCAAGTCCGGGATAGGCTCGCTTCAAACGGAAAGCCGTCTGCAGATCGGGGACGATCACCACTCCCTCGAGAAGACGTGCGATGAGTCCGTGTGCGGAACCGGTTGCGCGGACAACATCCACTGCCCACGAAATAGCGCCCTCGGGGAGCGGTCCACCATGAACAGTTGGGATCGGAAGAAGGTCACTGGCAACGACCGATGCGCGTCCTTGGACGGCCTCACGAAGCGTCTGAAGGGCTGATTCGGCCATCCCGGCATCTGCGAAGACGATAGCTCGACTGGCGGCTCCAAGCGCTGCTTCGATCGCAGGGATTTCGACAGGAGAAACCTCAACAAGTGAAGCCAACGTGCCAAGAATTCCAGCCTGATAAAACTCGGGACGATCAAGACCGCGCAGGATTGCCTGGGCTCCCTCTCCGAGACCTTCGCCCTCGCGCTCGAGCTGGAGAAGAATTTCCAGCCGATGCTCACGCTCCGAGAGCTGCTTCACAGCATTGTTCCACTCGGTCTCGGCGGTCTGGCGTGCATTCTGCGATTCGTCGTGCCCCTGCTGGGCGGCGAGCAGCTCCTGCTCGGCTGCATCCAGAGAGGCGCGTGTGGAGGCCTGCGCCGCCCCCGTCTGTTCCGCTCGCGTAGCAGCAGTCGTCACGGCAAGGCCGGCGACTGAAACTTGCTCCTGGAGTTGGAGGGAGCGGGACCTCTCGGCATCGCGTCGGGCACTGGCAGTAGAGAGCTCACCTCGGACATCGGTGAGTCGGTTTTCGAGACCATGAAGACGACCGGTCAGCGACTCGGTGGCCTGCTCGGCAGACTGACGCTCCTGCTGGGCTTGCTGGAGACGGGCAGCACCAGCCTGGAGCAGTTCTTCCTCCCCACGAAGCACCTCGAGCAAGGAAACAAGCTGGGCATCCGTCTGTTCGATCTCGTTTTCCTGCTCACGAATGCGGAGATGCGTGGCGTCGATATCAGCACGGGCGCGGAGGCCCATCTCCCGGAACTCTCCGCAGCGTTCAGCGTTCGTTTCGATGCGGTTCTCACCGGAGAAGATCCGGTTCCGCAGTGTCTGCAAGCTGTCACGGGCCCCGCCTGTCTCGGCATCAAGCGCGGTGACCTGCTCGCGCGCTCCTGCGACCTCCAGCTCCTGCTCCCCAATCTCACGCTCGTATAGGGCACGGGCATCAGCGCTCTTCTCCACCTGCTCGGCCACCTCGGTAATGGAACGCTCGAGGTCGATATAGGTGCGGTGCGAAAGATGCGTGTCGAGAACACGGAGGTCCTCCATGAGCGATTGATAGCGACGCGCCTTCCCTGCCTGACGCTGCAGGGAGCCGATCTGGCGCTTCACCTCTTTGATGATGTCGGAGACACGAAGAAGATTGGACTCGGTGTACTCAAGCTTGCGTAGTGCCTCCTTCTTCTGTGCCTTGTACTTCGTGATGCCAGCAGCCTCTTCGAAGATAGCGCGGCGGTCCTCCGGACGACTGTTCAGCAGCTGGGCGGTACGACCCTGCTCCATGATGGAGTAGGCGCTTCGGCCAATGCCGGTATCCATGAAGAGATTATGGATGTCCTTGAGTCGGCAGGGCGTGCCATTGATCAGATACTCCGACTTGCCGTCGCGAAAGACGCGGCGGGTGATGCGGACTTCGTTCCACTCGACTCCCAGCTCCTGCTCGCACTCGGCGAAAGTCATGGAGACCTCGGCCATATTGTGTGGCTGGCGCGTGTCGGTGCCATTGAAAATGACATCGGCCATCTCGCCGCCACGGAGAGCCTTTGCCGACTGCTCACCGAGCACCCACCGAATGGCGTCAAGCACGTTCGATTTGCCACAACCGTTCGGGCCGACAATGGCTGTCACCCCGCGATGGAACCGCAGGGTGGTCTTGGGGGCGAAGGACTTGAATCCGATCAGTTCGAGTGATTGAAGATACATGGGAAAAAGTGTTGAATGGGGGTGCTGAATCCTACCCTCTGTAAGCTCGAAGTCACAACAAAAAACACAATACCTAGGGGCTCAGTCAGTCCGCCACCACAAGATATAGTGGTTTCTGGACATCTCTCGGGCGGATCTCTTGAGGGAGTTGGACATCCCCTCCCAAATGCTTGCTTGGATAAAACGGGGTGACTCCTTAAAAGATGATTCATGTCATCCTTTGATTTCACACCCGTCCTTGCCAACCGCATTATTTCCGTCATCACCATCGATCGCGCCGAGGATGCCGAGCCGCTGACTCAGGCCCTTTTGGATGGCGGTCTGAATGCTCTTGAGGTCACCTTTCGCACCCCAGCCGCGCCGGAAGCAGTTGCGAGGATCAAGGCCGCCTTCGGAAACAAGGTTCACCTCGGTGTAGGCACGCTGCTCACAGGCGAGCAGGTTGTTCAGGCAGCCGAGGCCGGCGCAACCTTTGGCCTCGCTCCAGGATTGAATGCCAATGTTGTCCGAGCCGCCCACGAGCGGGGCATGGGATTCATTCCCGGTGTGATGACTCCCTCGGAAATCGAGCGAGCCCTCGAACTCGGCTGCAAGGTTCAGAAGTTTTTCCCGGCTGATGTCGCCGGCGGCATCAAGATGCTCAAGACGCTCTCGGGTCCCTACGGCCACACGGG
>CAIKYN010000001.1 GCA_903831635.1 uncultured Spartobacteria bacterium | reverse complement strand
TTGGACGGCCAACTCGCGGCGGATCACCTTGTCCTTGGTCTTCGTATTGCCCTGAACGTTGATGAGATTCACATAGGACTGAACTCCCTCGTCGATACGATAGGTGAGATCGATCTGCCCCTGTCCTGCGGGGGTGATCTGGGGCTGGGCGACCATATCGACATAGCCTCGGGAGCCGTAGTAATCGCGGATTTTCTTTAGGTCGGCACCCATGCCATCTGGGGTATAGAGGGATCCGGTACTCATCTTGAGATAACGAACTAGGTCTGCGGGAGGCACGATGGTGGCTCCATCGATGGAGAGCTTATTGACCCGGTACTGCGTACCTTCGGAAATGGAGATCACCAGATCGACACCGTTGCCCTTGGGGAGTGGCGTGGTCTGGACATCGGTGACACGCATGTCGGCAAATCCCTTGTTTTGGTAGAGATTGCGGATCGCTTCCTTGTCCTCGTCCATCTGCGACGGAGTGAGTCGCCCAGCCTTCGTCAGGAAGGAAAGCAGGTTGGCGGTCTTGGTCTTCATGACCTTCAAGAGATCTTTCGGAAGGACGGAATCATTTCCCGTGAAGGAGATGCGTCGAATGATAAGCTTTGGTCCCTCGTTAATGAGGAAAGAGACCTTCATCTTCTTATCTGGAAGCTCCGTAGACTTGGTGTCGACCTTTACATCGGTGAAATTCTTATCCTCGTAGAGTTTGAGGATCTTCTGGCGATCGTCGTTGAGACGTTCGTCACTGAGAGGTTCGCCCGGTTTGGTTGCGATTTCCTTGCGGATTTTTGAATTTTTAATCGCTTCGGCCCCCTCAATGACAACTTCTCCTACGGTAGCGCGCCCCTGCAAGAGGACGGTCACTTTCAGTCCTCCGGTGATCGGTTCCGCAAAAATACGGGCATTGGAAACCTGACCCGTGGCATAGAGCGACTTGATATCCTCCTCGACGAGGCGGTCGTTGTAGGGCGCTCCGGGCTTGGTCGCGAGATTGTCGAGAACGCGCTGCTTGCTAAGCGTGTTGGGCCCCACAAACTGAACATCGATCTGCTGGATCAGCGGCGCCTGACCCTGATTCTGAGCGGCAAGGCGATCGGCACACAACGGAATCAGGCATGCCAAGAGGGCGAGTCTGATCAGAAGAAAAAAGCGGGTAAGCGTCATGAAGCGTTTGGAAAATCAGTGGAGTCCGTGAGCCATGAAATGGCGAGACCCGCCATTAGATGCGAGAGTGAGGTGGTCGGGTCAAGCCGCTAATTGGCAGATGGATTTCTCAGGAAAGGTCGGGCTGTTTCAAGATGGCCGGAATTTCCGCCAGATTGGTGATGGTATGGTACGGAGTGACATCGGCCTGCTCCTCGGAACCAGGAACACGGATCCAGATGGAGCGAATACCGGCGTTCCTCGCCCCCGCGATGTCACGCTCCAGGCTATTGCCGACCATGACGGCCTCGTCGGCGGTTACCCCGAGTTCGGCCAGAAGGCGATGAAAGATCTCCGGCTTCGGCTTTCCGATGCCATGCTCTCCAGAGACAGCGATGGCCTGAAAAAAGGATTCCAGTCCCGAGGCGGCGATCTTCTCACGCTGCAAATCGGGTGCACCATTGGTCAGGAGAGCGAGTTTGTAGTTGGGTGCCAGTTCAGCCATCAACTCGCGCGCTCCTGTCAGTAATCGCTGACGGGCACGGCGTGTGGAGGCAAATTCCATGGCAAGCATCTCCGCCTCCTCCTCCGAGGCATCCCTTCCTTGGGCAGCAAGTGACTTGGCGAAAACCTCGACGCGGTAGCTGGTCGACCAATTACGAAGTGCGGTCAACTCAGGGGAATCCCACGTGAAGCCTCCCCAGAGGCACTCAAAGGCACTGATTCCGATCGAGCGGCAATAGGGACGGCACTCCCCCTCAGCCCAGAGAGATCGAGCGATCGCCATGGCATCGGTTGCAAAACGGGCGGGGTCTGCCTCGAAACGAGAGGAAGCCACTGCGGCCACATGGGCAAAGGTTTCGTGAGAGACCGCCTCATCGACGGCCAGTGTGTCATCAAGATCAAAGAGAAGGGCGCGAATTGCCATAAGTGGAAATACTGCCTACATCGAACTTCCTGAACGAGAAAAAAGAGGTCTTCTCCGACTTTTCCCCTTCACTTGGCCTGCGGATTTCCTTTTAACTTTGTACTTCTATGAGCACCCAAGCCTTCCCCGACATCACCTCAATCCCCTTTGAGGGTCCCTCCTCCAAGAATCCCCTCGCCTTCAAGCACTACAATCCCTCCGAGATTATCGAGGGGAAATCGATGAAGGATTGGATGCGCTTCTCGGTTGTCTACTGGCACACCTTCCGCAACTCCCTCTCTGATCCCTTCGGTGCCGGCACGGCGATCCGTCCCTGGGATGACGGCACCGATTCCGTCGAGAACGCAAGGAACCGCGTCCGCTATGCCTTCGAATTCATCCAGAAGCTCGGTGCTCCCTTCTACGCCTTCCACGATCGCGACATTGCTCCTGAGGGCAAGACCCTTGCCGAGAGCAATAAGAACCTCGACTCCGTTGTCGCCGTCCTCAAGGAAGAGCAGCAGCGCACAGGCATCAAACTTCTATGGGGCACCGCATGCCTCTTTGCCAACCCTCGTTTCACCCACGGTGCGGCAACCAGCCCGAATGCCGATGTCTATGCCTATGCAGCCGCACAGGTGAAGAAGGCAATGGAAGTCACCCACGAACTGGGGGGCGAGGGATACACCTTCTGGGGCGGTCGCGAGGGCTACTCCACCCTCTGGAACACCGACATGAAGCGTGAACTCGATCACCTCGCCCGCTTCCTCCACATGGCCGTCGATTACAAGAAGGAGATCGGATTCACCGGTCAGTTCTACATTGAGCCGAAGCCGAAGGAGCCGACCACCCACCAGTACGACAGCGACTCTGCAGCCTGCCTGAACTTCCTCCGCGAGTATGGCCTCCAGGATCATTTCAAGATGAACCTTGAGACCAACCACGCCACCCTCGCCGGTCACACCATGGCCCACGAAATCGAGGTCTGCCTTGGTGCCAACGCTCTCGGTTCCATCGACGCCAACACCGGCAACGAGCTCATCGGCTGGGACACCGACCAGTTCCCGACCAACCTCTACCTCACCACTCAGATCATGCTAGGTGTGATGAAGATGGGAGGCCTCACCACCGGAGGCATGAACTTCGACGCCAAGGTGCGCCGCGAGAGCTTCGAACCAATCGACCTCTTCTACGCCCATATCGGCGGCATGGATGCTTTCGCACGCGGCCTCAAAGTCGCAGCTTCCATCCGCAAGGATGGGCGCATCGCCGAGATCGTCAAGAACCGCTACTCCTCATGGGACAGCGGCATCGGCGCAGAGGTCGAAGCCGGCAAGTCCAGCTTCGCAAGCCTCGAGAAGCATGCCCTCGCTAACCCCGATCCGATCCAGCACGGCAGCGGTCGTCAGGAACTCATTGAGAATATCGTCAACGAACTGATCTAAGCAGTTCCTATCAACTCCAAAGCCCCGTTTACCCGTTCTGGGTGAACGGGGCTTTTTTTGTAACGATTCATGAGTCGCCGATTTTTCTTCAGCCATGCGCCGGGAGGATTCAGTCTGATGGGATGAAATCCAAATTCTCTGCCAAGTCCCCGGCCAAGTCCTCCCCTGACGCATCTTACGAATTTCTCAAAAAACTGCTGAACACTCCCTCACCCTCGGGCTTCGAGACGAAAGGACAGAAAGTCTGGGTGGATTACGTGAAGCAATTTGCTGATT